>CAZWEA010000034.1:0-4741 GCA_964632635.1 uncultured Cocleimonas sp.
GTTTATGGATTATGTTGCTGACATGACAAGTACAAGAACATTAGCACGAGATACCTATCCTGTAGCACTTGATGATATTAAACCAGGGGATATTTATGCTGCTCCTAATGTTCACTCGTATCAAGTTGTCAATATAACTGAGACAGGCGTGGCTGAAGTTATGTCTTCAACTACACCAAAAGCCCCACGTTTTTTAGATAGGATCCCTTCTTTTCCTTTCTATGTACCAGAAGATATAAAAAGAAAAACAGATGGGTATCGTCGTTTTATTCAACCTCAAAATATAAAGAAATCGGTAAAGAAACAGCCTGGCTATAATGATGAGCAGTTTAAAATTGCTGAAGCTGTCAATTACGATTATGTAAGGTTCACAGATATAATCGCGAGTGCTTTAGGGAAAAAGAAAGAAGAAGCCGATGCCAAAACGTTAAGACTTTTAATTTCAATGTGTATGTATGCGAATGACCGAGCTGTTTTTGTTTATGATGCTCTTTATCACTTACAAGAAATGAAAAAGAAGGGTCGCAAGTGTATGACACGAACAGAGTATAATAATTATTCAACCCCATCTCGAGATAGACGTTTAAAAGCTTTTTTTAATGCGGTAGAAAACCATTATGAAAAGAATAAAAAATATAAACACTGGACGCAGCCGCAACGTTGGGCAAAAACACTTTTTTCCCCTACAAACCCGAGACCAGCTGAGATCGCTGAATTAAATAAATTTTGCCAAGTACAAATGAGTTTAGGTGAGGAATACTATATTCCTTTGAGGGAGCTAAGACGTAATTTATCTTCTGGAAAAGTTATTTCTGATCCGCATGCGCCTCTTGAATATCGTTGGGGAGCACAGCTTTCGCCATATAAGCCTAAGTGTAAAACTTATTGATATTTGATGGTATTTATCGTGAATTATATGTTATTCATCCTTAGTATTTTGCGTTCTATCACTTAATGATACTTCAAACTATAATTATTGGTTATAATCTAAAATAAATTAACAATAACTCATTCCATTTATGAAATTATTTCCAATTATCCTTGCTGCTGGTAAGGGAACACGCATGAACTCATCTTTACCGAAGGTGTTGCACCCTGTTGGTGGTAAATCGATGTTACAACACGTGATTGATAGTTGTCGTACATTAGATGCGGATCGTATTACCATAGTTTATGGGCATGGAGCTGACCTTGTAAAAGCAGCCATTGGCTCCGCTGAAGATCTCCGCTGGGCTATACAGAAAGAGCAGTTAGGTACGGGTCATGCTGTTTTACAAGCAAAAGAGTTTATTGATGAAGATGCGATTATTATCATTGCATATGGTGATGTTCCTCTTGTAAAGGCAGATACACTTCGACTCTTAGAAAATGATATTAAATCGGGTTCTGATTTAAGTATTCTCACAACAAAGCTTAAAAATCCAACTGGTTATGGACGCATTGTACGTGATGATGTAACGGATAAAATGACCAGTATTGTTGAAGAAAAAGATGCAACTGATGATCAGCGAAAAATTGATGAAGGTAATACTGGCTTTTTAGCAGCAAAAGGCAAAGATCTCTTGCGGTGGCTAAGTCAAATTAAATCTGATAATGCACAAGGTGAGTACTACCTAACTGATTGTATTGCGCTTGCTGTGAAAGAGGGTGCAAACGTTACAACCGTGTTATGCAAAAGAGAGCTTGAAGTATTAGGTGTCAATGACAGGATGCAGCAGTCAACTTTAGAAAGAGAATATCAAAGGATTCAAGCCAAAAACTTGATGAAAGCTGGTGTAACACTAATTGACCCAGCTCGTTGTGACATTCGAGGTCAGGTTACTGCAGGAAAAGATGTATCGATTGATGTTAATAATATTTTTATTGGTGATGTTTCTTTAGGTAACAATGTAGTGATCGAATCTGGGTGTGTGATTAAGGACTGTCAGATAGCTGATAACGTCAATATAAAAGCTAATTCTGTTTTAGATTCTGCCATTATTGGTAATAACTGTGACGTTGGTCCTTTTGCTAGAGTGCGTCCAGATACTGTTATTAAAGACAGCGCTAAGATAGGGAATTTTGTAGAAATCAAAAAAACCACAGTTGGTGAAGGCAGCAAGGTAAGTCATCTTAGTTATATCGGTGATACAACGATGGGTGAAGGTGTCAATATTGGCGCGGGTACGATTACCTGTAATTATGATGGAGTAAACAAGCATCAAACGATTATTGGCAATAACGTATTTGTTGGTTCGGATACTCAATTAGTTGCTCCTGTGACTTTGGGAGATGGTGCAAATATTGGTGCAGGTTCTACTATCACTAGAGATGCCCCAAATGATACTTTAACTTTGTCACGCTCAAAGCAATTAAATATTAAAGGTTGGAGACGACCTATAAAAAAACAAAAGTAAAAACAATAATAAATAAATTAGGATAAGAAAAATGTGTGGAATAGTAGGAGCAATCGCTCAACGCCCTGTAACAGCAATTTTACTATCAGGTCTTCATAAGCTCGAATATAGAGGTTATGATTCGGCAGGATTAGCTTTATTAGACAGTCAATCTAAGCTTTATCGTGCTCGTGCTCTAGGTAAAGTCGCTGAGCTAGAAAAAAAAGTCGTAGCAGACCCTCAAAATGGAACCATAGGAATATCTCATACCCGTTGGGCAACTCATGGTGAACCTGCAGAGCGTAATGCTCATCCTCATATGAGTAATAAACGTGTTGCGGTCGTGCATAACGGTATCATTGAAAACTATGAAGAACTACGTAAGCAATTAATTGAACAAGGTTACACATTTGAGTCAGAAACTGATACAGAAGTCATAGTGCATCTTATCGAGTCCTATTTAACTGATGATACCAGTCTATTAGAAGCTACGAAAAAGACGATTAAAAAACTAAGTGGAGCATATGCTCTTGGTGTTATTTCGATAGTAAACCCTGATGTTTTAATTACAGCTAGGCAAGGTAGTCCATTAGTAATTGGTGTTGGTTTAGGTGAGAACTTTATTGCATCAGATGTGCAAGCTTTATTGCCAGTTACCAGTCGTTTCATTTATCTTGAAAATGGTGATGTCGCTGTTGTAAAGCGTGACAGCATCACTATAGATGATGAAAACGATAGTCGCGTAGAACGTGAAATAAAACAATCTCAAGCATGTTCGCTAGACTCTGAGCTTGGTGAATACCGCCATTACATGCTCAAAGAAATCTATGAGCAACCACAGGCAGTGCAGAGTACTTTAGAAGGGCGTATTGGACGTGAAACCTTTAAAGAATGTATTGTAAAAGGTAATACTGATAAAGATGTATTGGATGTACTGGCTGGGGTTAAAGAGGTTCAAATCATAGCTTGTGGAACTAGCTACCACGCGGGTTTAATTGCTCGTTATTGGATGGAGAGTATGACAGATATCCCCTGTAATGTAGAAGTTGCTAGTGAATATCGTTATCGAAGGCAGCCACAAAGAGAGGGTGTTTTATTTGTAACGCTATCACAATCAGGGGAGACAGCAGATACGCTTGCCGCACTTGAGAAAATTAAAAGCTTGGGTTGTCTTGCGACATTAAGTATTTGTAATGTTGATGAAAGCTCTTTGGTGCGTGAGTCTGACTTTTCATTGCTAACAATTGCAGGTCCTGAAATAGGAGTTGCTTCAACAAAAGCATTTACAACCCAACTAGTAACCCTACAGATTTTAATTGGTTTATTGCTGCAAGCTAAAAATGAAAACCCTGAAAAAGTTACTGAGCTTGTTAAAAATCTTAAGAAGCTGCCAATCTTAATTGAGCAAGCATTAGAACACGATGAAGCGATTGAAAAAATGGCGGAACAGTTTATTGATAAAAACAATGCTTTATTTCTTGGGCGGGGCGACCAGTATCCAGTTGCGATGGAAGGCGCACTTAAACTAAAAGAAATTTCTTATATTCATGCCGAAGCATACCCTGCTGGTGAACTTAAACATGGCCCCTTAGCTTTAGTTGATAGTGAAATGCCAATAGTTGCCGTAGCACCAAATACAGTGCTTCTCGAAAAATTAAAATCAAATCTTGAGGAAGTGCGTTCACGAGGTGGAGTTTTATATTTGTTTGCGGATAAAAATTCTAAAATTACTGCTCAAGATAATATTCATATGATTGAAATGGAAGAAGTTCCAGAGTCTATCGCAGCTATAATTTATACAATACCACTGCAATTACTGTCTTATCATGTTGCAGTATTTAAAGGAACAGATGTAGATAAGCCTCGCAATCTTGCTAAATCAGTGACCGTAGAGTAAACCGTTATTCGCTTTAATAATGAATTAAATTTGGAAAAAGTATCAATGAAATACAGGTAGCCGATGCTTAGAAACGCACTTTCTTGGCCAATAAAATTTATAGATAGTACATTTGATACGAATAATCACAATGGGATATCACACCCTAGATCGGCATTAAATGGTAAGGTTGAAAATGAAAGTGTGGAGCATTGGAGTAATAGAATAATTACTTGCTTTGAATATTTAAGACGTAAATTTAAGTACGTTTTTATCTTTCTGAGTTTCGCTGGACTCACATCATCACCAGTAGTTGAGTGCTAGTTAGCCAAGAGTTTCTCACCAACAACAAACCATGCAATAGCAAGATAACTTTTATCACACGTTAAAAAACATCACCACACCAAAAAGACACTTCCGTTTTATATACTCAAATCCGTACTAGTTAAGTTTTTTTACTCGCTTATTATGGATTCATACTAATGTCTAA
>CAZWEA010000034.1:4841-24671 GCA_964632635.1 uncultured Cocleimonas sp.
ATTCTCATTTCGGGTATCATATTTTCTAAGGATAGAATGCGGTTTTTCAGAGTTTTAATATGGTACTTTATTACTTTACTGACATGAATTGGAATTATCTAAAAAGGCGGGGGGTGCCATCCTCCTTTGAGGGCCTCTGGTTAAGTGATTAGAGTTTACACAAGCCACAATAATTGGACTTAATCAGAGGCTCCTTGATTTTAAAGGAGATATTCGATGTTATTTCTTTATTGGAATAAATAGCCGACTAACGTCAAAACAATAGTATAAGGCAAAGCCATAATTACCATTTTGATATAGCCTAATCGTATGGCTGGGGCTAAAGCAGAGGTTAATAAAAATAGGAAGGCAGCTTGTCCATTTGGAGTGGCAACACTCGGTAGATTTGTTCCTGTATTGATGGCGATAGCCAATGTTTCAAAATGTTCTCTTGAGATATCCCCCGCATCAAAAGCTAGTTTAACCTCATTGATATACACTGTGGCGACAAAAACATTGTCACTGATAGCAGATAAAACCCCATTAGCTAGGAAAAATGCTTTAGCTTGTTGGTCTACTGGCAGTGCTAAAACCCAATTTACAACAGGTGTAAACAGGTGTTGATCATGTATTACGCTGACTATGACAAAGAAAATAACGAGTAAAGATACAAAAGGTAATGATTCCTCAAAGGCATGTCCTATGCGTGCTTCTTCGATAATTCCAGTAAAGGCAGTGACGACGACTAATAAGAATAAACCAATTAGTCCAACCTCCATGATATGGAGCGCCAGCCCTGCAATCAGTAAAACAGCACAGATTCCTTGAACAACTAACTCATATTTTTCTTTAACTGTGCGTTCTGCATCTTGTTTTTCAATATAGCCTTTTAGAATGGCGCGTACGTGTGGCTCTAATTTTGCACCATAGCCAAATATGCCAGTAATTTCCACAAAAACAACAACTAATAAACCCGCAATGAGTGTAGGGATAGTGATGTGCGCCATTTGTATGGCAAACTCAATAAAGTCCCACCCCATTTTATCAGCGATGAGAAGATTTTGTGGCTCTCCAACTTGGGTCATAACACCACCTAAAGCTGTACCTACTGCGCCATGCATTACTAAAGATCGCAAAAAAGAGCGGAAAGTTTCTAAAGAATCTCCCCCCATTTCTTGTCGGTCAAACGTTTCATTTTCGTTGAAGTCAACACCTACACTAGAGTGTACTTTTTCATAGACGCCATAGAGCGCAACGAATACTGAGATCAACACAGCGGTAACGGTCAATGCATCAAGGAACGCAGATAAGAACGCGGCCGCGACTGAAAACATTAATGAAAGTGCTATTTTATTCTCTATTTTTAAGAGGATTTTTCCGAATATGAAAATGAGCAAAGGCTGCATGAAGTATATAAAACTGACCATGAAGACCAGCAATAAAATAACACTTAGGTTGCTTTGAATTTCATGCCAAACGGTTTCTGGAGAGGTAAGGCCTAGGACTAAGGTTGCAATGGCTAATAAGCCACCCGATTGTAGCGGATAACACTTTAACGCCATTGCTAACGATAGGATAAACATGGCGATAAACGCCCAGCCAATGACTGTATGGCCGATATCACCTAGCGCTAACATTGCGGGATAACTAAGTGCAAGAAAAAGAATAATGACATTCTTAAACCAGTTAGGACTTGATCCCAAAAAGCTTTTATAGATAGTTCCCAGCATACCTTTTCTCCTGACGATAACCATTTTTAACAAAGAGCAAATCATAGTTAGAATGTTGGTAATAGTACAGTTATTAAGCGAAAAAGCGTTGGTTTATAGGTTTTTGATAGCTTGAATTGAGTAAGAGAAATTTAGGAATTGTCAATCTGCCATATTTCTCGTACAAAGAGGCAATTCTTTAAATAAGGTGGGGGTGCCATATAACCCTATTCAGATCTAGAATAGGGAATAGAGCTATTTGGGTTACAGCAAGCCTTTTTGATTGGCGTGTAAATCATATGCTTTTCTTTTCTTTGGGTTATTCCTATAGTCAGACATGCATTTTGAGAGACTGAAGTCATCAAGCTTTGCGCGATTGATTCTAAGTGCTTCTTTTTGTTTATTATATGAACGTGCTGGTATTTTAGTGCGTGTGACCTCTAGTAGTTTAGCGGTTAGATCAAGTTTGTCTCTAGTGTTACTTTTAAGCTTTGTACATTGTGACGATGCATTCTGTCTTTTGCTGATGACTTTGATAGGCTTGTTTTTTTTCTTATCTGTCGTGAGGTCAGTGACAGGAGTTGGTGCAATACGTGGTTGATATGTTAGCGAAGATTTTGGTATCTTTTTTATTTTCACCTCTTCATTTGATTGCGTTTTTACAGAGGGTGGCTGCGACGTGTAATGTGTTTTACCATTTGCATCGACCCACTTATAAATCTTTGCCATTGCAGGTAAAGAAAAAGCTAAGCTCAGGGATAAAACGATAAGTTGTGATGTGTTTATCATATGTGAGTACCTGCTATTTTCATTATAGTATCTGTAGCATTATTTTAGCATAAGATGAAAATGGGAGGGTGCATACTAGACTACTGGTGTTAATACATAGGCCTATAAATAGTATCCTGATAAGATTTTATGATAATCTATCCCCGTTAACAGTCTGTGAGCATTTAATGAGTAAACTAAATCTAATGGTTCTTTTGTTTCTTGGGGTAGTCTCTTCTGCATGTGGTGGTGGAAGTTCAGAAAACGCAGTGCCAACTAATGAAGATTTTAATGTTTGGACTTCAGGAGTATTCCAACCAGATGCTGCTTTTAAAAATAAGTGTGAAAATCCTCGAAACTCAGATGTACAAGGTACGGAACTAGATGAAAAAAACTGGTTACGCTCATGGACGAATGATGTTTATCTTTGGTATGGCGAGGTGGCTGATAAAGACCCAGGTCTATTTAATGGTAATGTTTCAGATTACTTTAAAACACTGAAAACTACTGCCACGACGCCCTCAGGAAAAGCAAAAGATAATTTCCACTTTACTCAAAATACGGAAGAGTTCATACAAGAGTCGCAAAGGGGTGTTAGTTTTGGCTATGGTATTAAATTCGACTTTAAAACAGCGGTACTAGGTCGAACCCCAAGAAATTTTGCCGTGGCATATACGCAGCCTAACTCACCAGCAGACGGTGAGATTTTTAGAGGTAGTAAAATTTTAGAAGTTGACGGGCTTGATTTTATAAATGGTGTGGCGACACAAGTTGAAATTGCTATTGTTAATGAGGCACTTTTCCCAACTATTGCAGGGATTGATCATACCCTTCGAGTTTTAGACAGTGGTGCGACACAATCAAGAGTGATTACGTTGACTTCAAGTCTTGTGACTTTAGTTCCAGTACATAATGTAAACGTGTTTGATACAGAATCTGGTAAAGTTGGTTATTTTCAATTTAATGAGTTTATTGGTACGGCACCAGAGCAACTTGTAGATGCAGTCACTACGCTTAAAGATGCACAGGTCAATGATCTAGTATTGGATTTACGATACAACGGAGGAGGTTCTGTTTTTGTCGCTCAGTTATTGTCCTCGATGATTGCTGATACAGAAATTTCTAAAGGTAAAGTGTTCAATCGAGTGAGGTTTAATGATAAACATCAGACGGTAGATCCTTTTACTCGACAGTCATTAGATCCAAGCTTGTTTACTTTGAATGTTGCAGATTACGGTGTTGTTAGTGATAAAGTTTTACCTAATTTGGGGCTAAACCGTGTTTATGTTTTGACCAGTGCGAGTACTTGTTCTGCAAGTGAATTGGTCATTAATTCCTTGCGTGGTGTTGGTGTTGAGGTGATTTTAATGGGTGATAGAACCTGTGGAAAACCCTATGGCTTTTATCCAACGGATAATTGCGCCACAACTTACTTTAGTATCCACTTTAGTGCATCAAACGCTCAAGGTTTTGGAGCTTATTCAGAAGGGTTTACGCCTGTTAATTCAAACGATGCAGAGGGCATAAGATTATCGGGCTGCGCAGTGGATGATGATTTAAATCACCCGCTTGGTTCAATAGAAGAGGCGCAACTATCTGCTGCATTAAATTACAGAAACTCTGGTAGCTGCCCTACACCTCCCGTATCTAAACGAAGTCATGGTATTGAGAAAGATTCTTCACAAGCTTTACTGTTTGGAGGTATTCAAGCTGATCAATGGCAAAATAATATGATCTTGGGGCTGTCACCTCAGGGTTTATTTGAGTAAATTTGTCTATGTGTGGTGTATGTATTGATGAGTTGCTATGGGAATTGACAATCTTCTAAAATGTACGGGGGTGCCATATAGCCCTCTCCTTAATTGGTTCGGCTAGCAATTAATGCCCCAAGACTAATAGCGACTGAAGCGATAAAGATAGAAGCGCTCGCCTGTGTTATGCCTCCTACAATCAGCAGGATGGTTGAAATTAATGGCGCAGAGTAAGATAGAACCCCAAGTAGTTGTAAGTTTCCATGTTTAATACCGTAGTCCCAAGTAAAAAATGCAATTCCTACTGGGCCTAAACCTAAGCCAATAATACCCATCCATTGAATACTGTTATTTGGCCAAACGGTTGTTTCTAAAGCTAGGTGAAAAACAAGTCCAAGGGCAGCGGTTAATCCACAAAACCAGCCAACGGCATCTGTGGGAACATGTTTAATAGTACGTCCTATTACGGAGTAGCTTGACCAGATTAGCGAGCAAGAAAATGCAAGTATATAACCCTTCAGATAAACACTGTTAAAGCCTTCTCCACTGCTACCAATTAAAAACCAACACCCTGAAAGTGCGATGATAGCGCCAATGAAATGTTGTTTTTTTAGTTGTTCGTCAGGTAATAGTGAGGCGAATAAAACAATAAATAGCGGCCATAGATAGGCAAGTAAACTCACTTCAACGGCGGGTGCATTTTGCATCGCGAGAAAGTAACAAAGGTGGTATCCAAATAATCCTGCTACACCATGCAGCCAAGCGAATAAGGGTTGTTTGGCATATTGAATGCCCCAGTGACCCTTAATTCTCCAACGTGTTAGCATCATTAAAAATGCCACAAAGAATGTTATGGATAATAATTGGAAAGGAGGGATTCTCCCTTCTGTTAACTGAGTGAGTAGGGCCAAAGTCCCCCATAATAAAATTGAGATACTACCAATCAAAGTTGCGTTGCGATTTTTTCTCATAAGTGAACTATAGTTGTTTTTATTATGGTTAGTGTGCAAAAATAATAACCGATGTTAAACCAAATTCACAAAGTAGAATATTCTTACGCAGATGACTTAGGTGGTTTAGAGTTATTGCAAGCACGTTATCATAATCAGCGTTTCTCGCGCCATGTGCATGAAGGTTATTGTATTGGGGTGATCGAATCGGGTGCACAACGTTTCTTTCGATCGGGTGTAAACCATATTGCTGCTAAAGATAGTATTATTTTAGTCAATGCAGATCAAGTGCATGATGGGCATAAAGAAACAGAAGAGGGTTGGTCTTATCGGGCGATGTATCCTCTGCCAGAAATGTTAGGCAATATAGCAGCTGAATTTCATGGGCAGCGAAAAGATGCTCCTTGGTTTTCTGAATCTGTCGTCTCTGATCCTTATATGGCGAATAAACTACGGCAGTTATATACCTTGCTGAATCAATCAGAGAATCAATTGCAGCGAGAGACTGTATACCTTAGTGCGATCACCGAGCTATTACAAAGGCATGGTAATAAGCGTAATTCCTTACTAGGATTAGGGCACGAGACTTTGGCAGTCAAGCGCGTTCGGGATTATATTGATTCTTTCTTTGCTGAAAATATATCAATGCAACAATTGGCGAAGCACGTGCAACTCAGTCCTTTTTACTTAGCAAGGCTGTTCCAAAAAACAGTAGGATTGCCACCACATGCTTATCAGATACAACGCCGTTTACAAAAAGCGAAACAGCTAATTCATCGTGGCGTAAATTTAACTGACGTGGCTGTTGAGTGTGGTTTTACTGATCAAAGTCATTTGAATCGTCATTTTAAGAGATCCCAAGGTGTTGCGCCTGGGGCGTATCAAAAAATGATTCAAATTTAGAGCAGGATTGTACAATACGTTATAGCTAAGTTTCCCTACACTTATATTTTGCTTGTCAGGAAATAACTATTTTGAAGCACTCTTATTTGTTAGCACTGATCGGTGCGCGTGACATGATTCCGCTACTGGTGGCGGCTGCTCCTTTTGGAACAGTATACGGCGCTTTGGCAATTAGCCAAGGAATGTCAGAATGGTTGGTGATGGCGATGTCACTGTTTGTTTTTGCTGGTGCTTCTCAGTTTATTGCGATAACACTGCTTGCTTCATCTACCTTAATCCCAGTAATTATTATCACGGTATTTGTCGTGAATCTACGTCATATGCTTTATTCGGCATCACTCATGCCTCACCTTGAAAAAGTACCTCAGTGGTTAAGAGTACCTATGGCATTTTGGTTGACGGATGAGTCTTATGCCGTTGTGAGCCGCTATCTCTTAAACAAGCCAAAAACAACAGATTTTATTGCTTATTATTTGGGTGCTAGTTTAGCAATGTACATAAACTGGGCATTCTTTAGCTGGCTTGGAATGACATTAGGGCAGACAGTTCCAAATATTGAAAATTGGGGTTTAGAGATAGCGATGATTGTTGCTTTTGTCGGGATAGTCGTACCCGCAATGAGGACGCGTGCAGATTGGGCTTGTGCTTCCACGGCAGTCATTAGTGCGTTATTAACCTATGATTGGCCGCATCAAACCGGGCTATTGTTTTCATCGGTCGTAGCAATTATTGTGGGATTAATCGTCAGTCTTAAATTAAAGGATAGTAAAGATGAGTGACTGGATGCTGATTTTAAGTATGGCGGTGTTAACGTTTCTTCCACGTTACTTGCCTTTTGCTTTTGCTGGTAAAGTGAAAATTCCACCAGTGGTTTCTCAAGCACTGGTATTTGTACCAATAGCTGTATTAACGGTGATTGTGGTTCAGAGTGCTTTTATTCGTGATGGAGAATTGGCTTTAAATTTGCAAAACCATCATATGCTGGCTTCACTGGTTGCGTTTATAGTTGCTGTGATTTTCCGCCATATGTTTTTGACGATTCTTGTGGGATTGGCTTCTTTTGCTTTATTGGAATGGCTATTTTAATTACTGACGTCAAACTCTAAACCTAATAAATGATTGGTATTCTCAGCGATCCATTAACTTCTTCATTTCTTCCAACTCTTTTAGTGACTTCTTTCTTATCCATTCTTGAATAATATTGGTCGCAACTTCTGTTTTTGTTTTTCCTAAGGGGCCAAAGCTCGCAATATCTTCAAGGATATCCACAGACATTTCATCGAGTGATATCTGTATCCGAATCGTCTTTGTTTCATTGGGTTTCTTTGCCATAGATTAGGACTATATAAGACTTAAATATTTTTGCAAGAATTTAGTATGTATTTATACTCTATTTAATGTATAAATAGAGTATAAAAGGGATAATATTTAAGCATACTAAAAAAGAACAATAAGACAAGAAGAACAAAAATAATACATATCTAATGTTATTCATTAACTTAAATTCATATCTGTTTAATTAAATTATGAACACTGTTTTTACAAACTTACCCCGCCACCTAGTCGAGCTAACTATCTGTCTTTTAAAGAGGTTTTATCTAAAACAAACCTTGTTTTGTGGTGAATAAGTGATAATATTGGTAAAAAGTGGAATAATGTGGTGAAAAGTGGTTTTTATAGCTTTGGGTCACTAACTCCAAGACTAAGTTTAAATAAACAGGGCGATTCAAAAACGTGTTCAGAGGAATTTCAAATTTAAATGCTGATGCAAAAGGTCGGATAGCTATTCCGACTAAGTATCGCGATGAAATCAAATCTGAATATAAGGGTGAGATGATTCTTACTGTGGATCATGGTGATCGCTGCCTTGCTTTGTACCCAATGGCAAAATGGTTGGATACAGAGCAAACATTGATGGATCTGCCTAATGTTGATCCTGATGTGAGGAGCATGAAACGCTTGATTTTAGGTTATGCCACTGATGTTGAGATGGATGCTCAGGGAAGGATTGTGTTGCCAGCTCCACTACGTGACTACGCCAATATGGGTAAAAAGATCGTAATGATCGGTCAGGGCGACAAGTTTGAATTATGGGATGAAGAAAGTTGGGGTGCGGGCTGTGATGTCATGGTCAAAGAAGCTCCGATTAATATTCAGAGTAATGAATCCCTAAGAAAATTGTCGATTTAGTATCGTAAAGCTGATTTTGGTGGCACTAAGTGACTGATGCTTATAACCATGAAACAGTGTTGTTGAATGAGGCAGTTGCAGCACTAAATATTAAGAATAATGGTGTCTATATAGATGCCACATTTGGTCGAGGTGGACATTCGGCTGAAATAATTAAGCAGCTAGGGCCGCAAGGTCGAATGTTGTTAATAGATAAAGACCCGCTTGCCATCGCTCATGCGAAGGGAGTTTATAAGGATGATGAGAGGGTTTTGGTTTGGCAGGGGTCCTTTAAGGATTTTCCACTAGCTTTAAATGAATTTAATTTAAATACGGCTGATGGTTTGTTGCTGGATTTAGGTGTGTCTTCACCTCAGTTGGATGATGCTTCTCGTGGTTTTAGTTTTATGCGAGATGGTGATCTTGATATGCGTATGAACCCTGCTGAAGGGCTTAGTGCCGCAGAATGGATTGCTAAAGCCTCGGCAGATGAAATAGCCGATGTGATTTACCAATATGGTGAAGATAGATTATCTCGCAGAATAGCGAGAAATATTGTGGAGAAAAGAGCGGTTACCCCTATCAGTACAACGCTACAGTTGGCTGAGATCATCGCTTCTTCTATTCCGAAAAAAATACAGAGAAAAGAACCGGGAAAACACCCGGCAACCCGTAGTTTTCAAGCAATACGTATTTTTATAAATCGTGAGCTTGAAGATTTAATTGAATGTCTAGATGCCTCGAAGGAGCATTTGGCAACCAAAGGAAGATTGGTCGTGATTAGTTTTCACTCTCTGGAAGATCGAATCGTAAAACGTTTCTTAAGAGCAGGCTCTCGTGCGCCAAGCATGCCCCGTGGGTTGCCTATTATGGAAAGTCAATTGGCGCAAGCTGATTTTAACCTGATAGGTAAACCTGTGAAACCCACTAAAGACGAAGTGCAAAACAATGTCCGTTCACGCAGTGCAATTATGAGAATTGGAGAAAGAGTATGAGTTCTGAAAAAGTTACTATCAATACAGGTAAAAGATTGACGATAGATTCAGTAACGAATTGGCAGTTGCCAGTACTGTTAATATTGTTTGTCATGTCAGTCGTGGTAGGTGTGAAAACAGTAGTTGATCGTCATGAGGCAAGAGCATCTTATGTGGATCTACAAAAACTAGAGAAAGAAAGAGATAGACTTGTTGCGCAATGGAGTCGTTTGAAATTGGAGCAGGGTACAGCTTTGAATCAAGTGCGTGTGGAGCAATATGCGCGTTGGGACTTAGGAATGTCCTTGCCTAAAACATCTGAGATTAAAATGGTAAGAGAATCCACTAATCGCTTGGTTGCAAATAACATTCAAGATTCATTTGATTTTTCTTCTGAAGAATTGGAAGTAACATCAAAGGTGGTTCTTGGTGACTAAGAGGCAATACCGACGCAATATTGCTAAGGTGTCGCCAGTCTATAGAGGGCGGCGCTTAATTTTGATGTTGCTCTTATTGGCAGGTATTAGTGTGTTGCTTGTACGGGCAGCATACCTTGAGATTTTTCAGCAAACTTGGCTGAAAGAGCAGGCTGGAAAGCGTCAGTTAAGAACGGTTACGGTACCGCCTTATCGGGGCATGATCGTTGATAGAAACGGCGAGGCGTTGGCTATTAGTTCTCCAGTTTCTTCTATCTCGATTGACCCCAAGAAAATGCTTGGAATGCAACGTGCGCTTCAAAAGTCTGCTCTAGAAGGCGACAAAGATGCGCGGCTTGCAGATTTAGATCTTGATGAGCTAGATGAGAAAATCACTCAGATGGAAGCTATCCTCTCAATGGAAAGCGGGTCGTTACAAGAGAAAATGGAAAAAGTAGCTACTAAGAGATTTATTTATCTAGGTAGGCAAGTTGAGCCAGAAGTGGCGCAACAAATTGCAGACTTAGCTATACCAACAGTAAATGTTAAGCGTGAATATAGGCGTTTTTACCCAATGGCGGAAACGACGTCTCACGTGGTGGGTTTTACAAATATAGATGATGAAGGTATTGAAGGTGTTGAGCGTTCCATGAATGAACGTTTGGCGGGGCACTCTGGTAGAAACAGAGTGTTGCGTGATGGGCGTGGTCGCTTGGTTGAGAATATTGAAGAACTTGAAGAGATGATTCCAGGTGAAACAGTTCAGCTTAGCATAGACCACCGAATTCAATATGCTGCCTACAAATTATTAAAAGGTGAAGTCTATAAGCTGAATGCAAAATCGGGTTCAGTGGTAGTGTTAGATACACTGACTGGCGAGTTGTTAGCTATGGCTAATATGCCAGGTTTTAACCCTAACGATCGCACATCATTAAAGCCTTACTTGTATCGTAACCGTGCGGTTGTGGATGCTTTTGAGCCTGGTTCTACATTAAAACCAATTACCATTGCTGCGGCTCTTGAGGCGCGTGCGATTGGTCCAGATGTTTCAATTGATACATCGCCCGGAAAATTAAAAATTGGCAAAGTGACAATAAAAGATCCAAAGGATTACGGTTCAATTACCCTCTCAAAATTACTTGCTAAGTCTAGCAATGTGGGTGCGAGTAAAGTTGCATTACTGATGAAATCTAAAGATCATTGGAAATTTCTAAATCGTGTGGGCTTTGGTCGTAAGCCTGATGCCGGTTTTTATAGCGAAGCTGAAGGTAAGCTGCCTTATTATGATAAGTGGGGTCGTGTTGATCGCGTTTCACATGGTTATGGATATGGTATATCTAGCAGTCTTTTACAATTAGCTCATGCCTATTCTGTGTTTGCTACAGAAGGTGTTTTAAATCCAGTCAGTATTTTTAAAACAGGGCATAAGCCATTAGGACAACGCGTAATGTCGGCTGCGAATGCAAATGCGGTGTTGGACATGATGCGTGCCGTGGTTAAGTCAAATGCAACAGGGAAAAATGCAGCGATTGATGGATATCATGTTGCTGGTAAAACAGGTACAGCGCATAAGTTTAAGAATAATCGTTATAGTAAAGATCATATGATTGTGAGTTTCATTGGTATGGCGCCAGCGACTAATCCTCGATTAATAGTGGCGGTAATGATTGATGAGCCCAAGGTTGAGAAAGCCAGTGGTGGTCGATTGGCGGCACCATTGTTTTCCAAGATTATGGCTAATGCATTACGAATTATGGATATAACACCAGACAATGTGCCGCATATAGAATCCAAACCACATCAAAAGAAAAAAACGAACCTTCCATCCGTGTTGGCGATGGAGGAACTTCTGTAAATGCAACAAGGGGCTAATACATTGTCATCGTTGCTGAAGGGGGTTTCTTTGGTAGCCGCAAATGAAGACTGTCAAATTACTTCTCTGGTGTTGGATAGTCGTGAAGTGTCAGAAGGTGCCTTGTTTGTTGCACTCAAAGGTACTCAGCAACATGGTTTGGCATTTGTCGATATGGCTATTCAAAAAGGTGCAGCTGCTATTGTTTGGGAATCTGATGAATCAGTTTCACTTAGTGATTCAGCTATTCCTCAAATACAGATCCCAAATCTAAGAGATCAATTAGGCTTGATTGCTAACCGCTTTTATGGTTTTCCAAGTCAGTCTTTAGATATGGTTGGTATTACAGGTACAGATGGTAAGACCAGCGTGAGTCATTTTATTGCACAAGCGCTAAATGATTGTGCTGTGATCGGTACAATCGGCATTGGTTGTTTGGATGATTTGCAAACTGCCAGTCTAACAACACCTGATGTGATTAGCGTGCATAAGACTTTAGATGCTATGAAATCTCAAGGTGTTAAGTGTGTGGCGATGGAAGTGTCCTCTCATGCCTTGCACCAAGGTCGAGTAGAGGGTGTTGAATTCAACGTTGCAGTATTAACGAATCTTAGTCGTGATCACCTTGACTATCATGGCACAGTTGAAGCATACGCAGATGCAAAAGAGCAGTTATTTAAATGGCCAAATTTAAAAGCCATGGTAATTAATCTTGATGATGACTTTGGTCGGAGAATACATCAACAGGCCCTGCAATTATCTAAAAAAGGGGGGGGTGCCATTACTCATATTGTCACCGTGATCCCTTATGGTATTGGACAAGTTAGTGACTATCCTCAAGGCACATTGGTTGCAGGAAAAGTACACTTTAATAATCAAGGAATAAGTGCTCAGTTAAGTTTTGGTGATCAACAAGGAGAGCTAAAAGCATCTGTTCTCGGTCGTTTTAATCTCAGTAACTTATTGGCATCGTTGGGCGCAATTTTAGCTTTAGGTGAGACCCTAAAAGATGCATTGCTAAAAATCAATAAAGTACAAACAGTAGCAGGGCGGATGGAAAAAATCTCGGATGAGGGATTCTTAACCGTGATTGATTTTGCACATACACCCAATGCATTAGAGGCTGTATTAAAAGCCTTAGGTGAGCACCTAAATGATAAGCAGAAAAATAATTTGATCTGTGTGTTTGGTTGCGGGGGAGATCGCGATACGGGTAAACGTCCAATTATGGCAAAAATTGCTGAACAATACGCAGATGTGGTAATTGTTACGGATGATAACCCACGCTCTGAAAGCCCGCAAAAAATCATGCAGGATATTGTTGCTGGCTTTGATCAGCCAAGTGTTGTCACAATTGAACATGATCGTGCCACTGCGATTCAAATAGCATTGAATCAAGCAGAGCAAGGTGATGCAGTGCTGATTGCAGGAAAAGGTCATGAGAGTGTACAAATCCTTGCCACTGGAACGATTCCGTTTAGTGATCGCCAACAAGCCAATAAAATTCTTCAGGAGTTAGCAGCCTGATGAAGAACAAGACTAACGACTGGATGACACTTTCGCAAATAGCTAAAAACACGGGGGGTGCCTTATACGGAGAAGATAAGGCAATGGATTCTGTTGCTACAGACTCTCGTTTAGTGAAGCCAGATCAATTATTTATTGCGATTAAGGGCGAACATTTTGATGCGCATGATTTTGTTGCAAATTTAGTGGGTAAAGCAGGTGCAGCACTAGTTCATAAGAAAATTGATTGTGACTTACCGCAGATCGTTGTTAAAGATACTTTGCAAGCGTTAGCTGATTTAGCTGCAGCATGGCGAAAACAATTTACTAAGCCATTGATTGCTTTAACGGGAAGTAATGGCAAAACAACTTTAAAAGAAATGATTGCTGCAATTTTGTCTTTAGAAGGCAAGGTGTTAGCTACGCATGGCAATTTTAATAATAATATTGGAATGCCATTAACCCTATTACGAATAAGAAAAGAACATGATTTCGCTGTTATAGAAATGGGTGCAAATCATTTTAAAGAAATTGAATTTTTAACAAAAATAGCACGACCTGACGTAGCTGTTGTAAACAATGCTGGTGCTGCTCACCTAGAAGGGTTTGGTGATTTGGAAGGAGTAGCAAAAGCAAAAGGAGAAATTTTTATTGGGTTGGGGACAGCTCGTGGAGTCGCCATAATCAACGCAGATGATAAGTTTGCAGATTTTTGGAAAGACTCCAATAAAGACCGTGAGTGTTTAACGTTTGGCATTAGTAATGAAGCAAAAATAAGCGGCCATTTATTATCGGATGGGGGTCTGATGATAAAAGTTGGTGATAGTGAGGTTAGGGCTAACCTCAAATTACTCGGTCGTCATAATGCACTAAACGCACTTGCGGCAACGGCGGTTTCGACCGCTTTGGGGATCAAACTGGACACTATCATCGAAGGTTTAGAATCTCTACAGCCAGTGAAGGGGCGTCTTGCCCCTGTAGCTGGCATTTATAATTCACAGATTTTGGATGACACGTATAACGCGAATCCAGACTCTGCAATGGCAGCACTTGATGTATTGGCACAAAGGGAAAATACAGCTTTTGTCTTAGGTGACATGGGTGAGCTTGGTGAAAATGCAGAATATTTGCACAAAAACATCGGTAGAAAAGCAAAAGTAGCAGGTATAAATCGCATGTATTGTTTGGGTAAATACAGTGCTAAAGCTTGTTATGAGTTTGGCGATAAAGGGAAAAGTTTTAACAAAATGGAACTGTTATTGAAATCGCTAAAAGAAGATGTTGCTAACAACATGAATGAGAATGCTACGATCTTAATTAAAGGTTCTCGCACGATGCAAATGGAACGCGTGGTTAATGCGCTCAGCGTTGATCAAGGGGAGGTGGCATAAATGTTAATACCTGTCTTTGAATGGCTTTCTAGTTATTATTCTGGATTCAATGTATTTCAGTACTCTACTTTTAGAACCATTCTTGCTGTTCTTACTGCTTTAGGTGTCTCATTGATAATGGGGCCATGGATGATTAAAGCGCTAACTAATTTGAAAATGGGACAGCCAATCCGTGGTGATGGCCCTCAGTCACATCAAGTAAAAGCGGGAACGCCAACAATGGGTGGTGCGCTGATTTTATTAGGGATTACGCTAGCTACATTATTTTGGGCTGATTTAAGCAATCATTATATTTGGGTTGTACTGCTTGTGACGATTGGCTCAGGTGTTATTGGGGGCTACGATGACTACTTGAAGTTAAAAGAAAAGAGCAGTAAAGGGCTTGCCTCAAGATGGAAGTATTTAGGTTTGTCACTGGTAGCCTTTATTGCTGTTACTTACTTGTATGTGATTGCTAAAAGCCCAGTAGAGACAACCTTGTATTTTCCAATCGTCAAAGAGTGGTTTTGGGATATGGGCTGGATGTTTATCCCATGGAGCTATTTGGTTATCGTTGGAACTAGCAATGCGGTTAACTTGACTGACGGTTTAGACGGTTTAGCTATTATGCCAACTATCTTAGTAGCCGCAGCTTTAGGTGTGTTTGTGCTGGTTGCTGGTAATGTAAAGTTCGCTACGTATCTGGGTATGCCTTATGTTGAAGATGTGGGTGAAATTCTGATTTTCTGTGGTGCTATTTTTGGTTCTGGCTTAGGTTTTCTTTGGTTTAACACCTATCCAGCGCAAGTATTTATGGGTGATGTTGGTGCTTTGTCATTAGGTGCAGCTTTAGGAATCATTGCGGTAGTAGTTCGACAAGAGCTTGTTTTATTTATTATGGGTGGAATCTTCGTAATAGAGGCAATATCTGTAATTCTACAAGTGGGTTCATACAAGCTTAGAGGAAAACGAATATTTCGCATGGCACCTATTCATCATCACTTTGAATTAAAGGGCTGGGCAGAGCCAAAAGTTATTGTGCGTTTTTGGATTATCACCATCATTTTAGTATTGGTTGGCTTAGCCACCTTGAAGGTACGTTAATAAGATGAACTCACCTCAACAAACATTTGATTCAGTAGTTGTCGGCCTTGGTGCGACAGGGATGTCTGTTGTGCGTTATTTAGCGAAGCAAGAGTGCAACTTTGCAGTGGTTGATAGTCGTGATAATCCACCTAATGCTGATGATCTTGCTAAGGATTATAAAAATACGCCTAGTCATTTTGGTAGCTTTGAAACGCCTTGGTTGTCATCTGCAGGTCAATTGATTGTTAATCCTGGTATTGCAGTAGCAACTAAAGAGATAGATGAAGCTAAGCAGGCTGGTGCAGAAGTGATTGGTGATATTGAGTTATTTGTTCGCCAGAATAATAAACCTGTGGTTGCCATTACAGGTTCTAATGGAAAAACGACTGTAACGACTTTACTTGATTTGATGGCAAAAAGTTCAGCTATTAATGTGGCTACAGGTGGGAATATCGGAACGCCTGTTTTAGACCTGATTGATGATGCAGATACCGAATTATTTATCTTGGAATTATCCAGTTATCAATTAGAGACAACACCCTCATTACAAACACTTGCAGCAGTCATACTCAATGTCTCAGAGGATCATTTAGATCGTTATGATAATGACTTGGATAAATATGCTGAGGCTAAGTCAGTTATCTATAACAACTGTGAGCATATTATTTGTAACCGAGAAGATGCTTACTCAGTACGCTTTGCAGAAGATTACTCACAACAAGTTACAGAAAAAAACCTAGTCACTTTTGGTATGAATATACCTAAAAAAGGGCATTACGGTTTGCGCACAGTCGATGGTGCAGAGTGGCTAGCAAAAGGCGAAGAATTATTGATGTTAGTAAGTGAGATTAAGCAGGTAGGTCGACATAATGTAGCTAATGCTTTAGCTGCACTGGCCTTAGGTGAAGTAGCTAAATTAAATATGTCAGCAATGTTGGATGTGCTTCGTGAATATCCTGGAATGATTCACCGCACCCAGTACTTAGCCAACATTAAAGGTGTAAATTGGTATAACGATTCAAAGGGAACGAACGTAGGGGCGACGCTTGCCGCACTCTCTGGTCTGCCACGTAAAACTGTGTTGATTGCAGGTGGGCAGGGCAAGGGTGCGGACTTTTTACCGCTTCAAAAGGAAATTAATCAACGTGCACGAGCAGTGATTTTAATGGGTGAGGATGCAAAGCTAATCGCTAAAAACATTGATGCATCAATTAAAGTGGTGTTTGTAAGTGGTATGAATGAAGCCGTTAATGCGGCTTTTGAGGCGGCGGATCAATCACAACAAGATAATGTACTTTTGTCTCCAGCATGTGCCAGTTTTGATATGTTCGATAATTACGCGATTCGTGGTGAAGTATTCATTAAGGAAGTTGCAGACCTAGAAAGTAGAGTAGGTGAGAAAAGTCATGTTTAAAGATTTAGTTTCCAATTTCCAACCTTCTTGGCAGCGCTATGTAGATCGAGGTTTGCTACTGAGTGTTACCTTACTGATTGGCTTAGGCATAGTTATTATGATGTCAGCATCAGTAGCTGTTGCAGAAAGAAATTATGGCGATATGTATTTTTTCTTAAAACGACAAGTGTTTTTTCTAATGCTTGGGCTTGTGGTTGCTTATTTTATTTATCGAATTAAAACGACAGTATGGCAACGTTTTGGTGCAAAGTTGCTCCCAGTAGTATTGCTATTGCTAGTTGCAGTACTTCTGCCAGTGATTGGAAAAGAAGTAAACGGCAGTCATCGCTGGATAAATTTAGGTCCTGTTTCATTGCAAGTATCTGAAATGGCAAAGCTAATTATGATTATGTATATGTCAGGTTATTTAGTGCGCCATGGTAAGGAATTGGCACATTCAAATTCCTATCAACCATTGATTATTCCTTTGCTAGTTCTTGGTTTAACCGATGCATTGCTTATGTTAGAGCCAGATTTTGGCTCAGTCCTAGTATTAACTGCAACGGGTATCGCGTTATTATTTTTAGGTGGTTTAAAGCTAACACGTTTAACTATGATATTTGTTGGTGCTATTGCTGTGATGATTCCACTGGTGATGATGGGATACCGTGGTGCAAGAGTGACGGCTTTTCTTGATCCATGGTCTCATGCATCGGGTAAGGCTTATCAAACAGTACATGCCTTAATGGCAGTTGGTGATGGTGGTTGGTTTGGCGCTGGGTTGGGTGCTAGTGTTCAGAAGTTGTTTTACCTTCCTGAGGCTCATAATGATTTCATTTTTGCGGTATTGGCGGAAGAAATGGGCTTTGTCGGTATTGTGATTATATTGTTTTTATATGCATGGTTTGTACAACGTGCTTTCGTGATTGGTTTTAGAGCCGATCGTGCTAATTTAAACTATGCTGCATACCTTGCTTATGGCATAGGCTTTTGGGTCGGTTTCCAAGTGTTGTTCCATATCGGCGTGAATCTAGCGTTGTTGCCACCTAAAGGATTAACCTTGCCTTTGATTAGCTATGGTGGAAGTAGTTTATTGGTTACCCTGATGGCAATAGCTTTATTGATGAGAGTGCACCGTGATACACAAATTGCACTATTTGGAGTTACGGATGAGGAAGCACAGAAACAAAGACAAAGGATCTTAAAACAGACACAAAGAGCTAACAAAAGTATTAAAAAAGCCGGGACAGGTTATGCCAGATAATACTAATAAAGGTCCGATTCTTATTACAGCAGGTGGAACTGGTGGACATGTTTATCCTGGCCTTGCTGTTGCCCGTGCGCTACAGGCACAAGATATACCCGTAGTGTGGCTTGGAACGGCAAAAGGGTTAGAGGCTAGAGTCATACCAGAAGCAGGAATTGAAATGGTTTACTTATCTGTAAATGGTTTGCGTGGTAAGGGTTTTTTAACATTGCTTGTGGCACCTTTTCAGTTAGTAAAAGCACTGTTTCAATCAATGATGATAATGATAAAAGTGAAGCCGGCTGCTGTCTTAGGAATGGGTGGTTTTGTAGCGGGACCTGGTGGCTTAATGGCTGCTTTAATGGGCAAGCCTGTTGTTATTCATGAGCAAAATGCTATTCCCGGCTTAACTAATAAATTACTAAGTAAAGTTAGTAAAAAAGTTTTAGAGGGTTTCCCAGGTACTTTCGTAAATTTGAAAAATACAGTAGGTATTGGTAACCCTGTGCGTCTTGATATTGCTAGTCTTACGCACCCTAAGCAGCGTTTAGGTGATCGCTGGGGGCATGTCAATGTATTGATCTTCGGTGGTAGTTTGGGTGCTCAAGCTTTGAACGAAGTTGTTCCGATGGCATTGGGTGAACTACCTCTGGATAAGCGTCCAATTGTACGTCACCAAGCAGGTAAAAACAAAGATGGGATGACAACAAAAATTTATGAAAAAATGGGTGTAGAAGCTGATATCACACCTTTTATAGAAGATATGGCAGAGGCCTACGAATGGGCAGATTTAGTGATTTGTCGTTCGGGTGCTTTAACCGTAGCAGAGTTAGCTGCAGCAGGCTTGGCATCTATTATGGTTCCTTATCCTCATGCTGTAGATGACCATCAAACAGCAAATGCAAAATACTTATGTGATTCAGGAGCCTCTATATTAATGCCCCAAAGTGAAATGACAAAAGAGTCATTATCAGTGGTTCTAGCTGATCTTTGCAGTGATCGTAATAAGTTGATTGAGATGAGTATTAAAGCAAGACAATTAGCAAAACCAGATGCAACACAAGAAGTAGCTGCAATTTGTGCTGAATTAGCTGGTTATGAATTTGACCAAGGTGATACAGGCTTAAAAGAGGATTCAGAAAGAACTATGGCAAGTGAAGAGTGGGATACATTTGTTGTTACTGTTGAAGACGATGTAACTAAAAGCAACATCCGTGAAGAAGCTAATAAAGGGGTAAATTATGAAACAGCCTAATGATTTAGCCCGTCGCCGAATTAAGCAGGTACATTTTGTAGGTATTGGCGGTTCTGGAATGAGTGGTATCGCGGAGGTGCTTGCCAATATTGGTTATCAAATTACAGGTTCTGATTTGAATCAGAACCCAATGACAGATCGACTCGCATCGTTGGGTGTAAAAATATTTATAGGACATGCCGCAGAGAATATCGAAGGATCTAATGTTGTTGTCGTGTCCTCAGCTGTTAAGAGTGATAACCCTGAAGTGGTCGCGGCTAAAGAACAGAATATACCTGTAGTACCTAGAGCAGAAATGCTTGCTGAAATTATGCGTTTCAGTAACGGTATTGCGGTTGCTGGTACCCATGGGAAAACAACCACAACAAGTTTGGTGGCGAGTTTATTGGCAGAAGGTGGGCTTGACCCAACCTATGTTATTGGTGGTAGATTAAACAGTAGCGCAAGTAACTCTCGATTAGGTACAGGTGAATATTTAGTTGCAGAAGCAGATGAAAGTGATG
>CAZWEA010000035.1:0-22583 GCA_964632635.1 uncultured Cocleimonas sp.
ACCAAAACGATGTTGTTCATCAATTATGATTAAGCCAAGATTCTTGAACTCTACACTATTTTGAAATAAGGCATGTGTCCCGACAATGAGATGGCTTAGACCTAATGCTACATCTTCAAGCGCACTGCGTTTTTCAGCAACTTTCTGTTTGCCAGAAATAAGGCTAACCTTGAGGTTTAGCGGCTCTAACCATGTTTGAAAGTTTTTGTAATGCTGTTCAGATAATATTTCTGTAGGCGCCATTAATGCCACTTGAAAGCCAGCTTCAATCGCACTTAAAGCCGCTGCTGCGGCAACCAAAGTTTTACCAGAACCAACATCACCTTGTACTAATCTGCTCATCGGCCAACACTGTTGCAAATCTTGGTTAATCTCTTTTACTACTCTTTGTTGAGCCGATGTCAAATCAAAAGGTAATGAACGCATCAGTTCATTGAAATAGTTATTACTTAGTGGAATAGGGGTTCCTAAGGCTTGTTTTTGTTGTTCGCGCAGCTTTCGTAAGCTCAAATGATGTGCGAGTAGCTCTTCAAATATAAGGCGTTGTTGGGCAGGGTGAGAGCGTTCTAATAACTGTGAAGCTGATATTTCTGAAGATGGTTTATGAAGAGTAAGTAGAGATTGATTTAAATGACCTATCTTGTATTTTTCAGAGATGTCATCTGGAATCAAATCGTCCAGTTCAGCTAAGTGTGCTATCGCCTCACTGATTAAGCGTAATAAACTACGTTGTTGTAAGCCTTTGGTAGTAGGATATATGGGGGTTAATGAATTGCTTAATACAGGCGCTTCATCTTGTTCTAATATTTTATATTCGGGGTGTACCATCTCACGGTTGTTCTTACCTATTCGCACTTCACCAAAACATCTTAGTTGCACTCCACGGCTTAAACTTTGTTGTTGAGCATTACTAAAGTGGAAGAAGCGCAGGGTTATCATTCCGGTATTATCAGAGAGCGTACAAAGCATCATGCGTCTACCACGATAAACAATTTCTGAATGCTCAACTTCACCTTTAATAACAACTTCTTGACCGTGCTGAGTGCTACCTATGGGATATATGCGGGTTCGGTCTTGATAGCGCAAAGGTAAGTGAAAAAGTAGATCACTAATTCTTTCTATATCAATCTTTAATAAGTTCTCAGCCATCTTAGGACCGACTCCCTTAAGCTTCGTGACTGGTTGTGCTAAGAAAGTACTAGTTTGCATAGAACTGAACTAATTGGTACAAAGCAATCGCGCAGGAATTAGCAACATTCATTGAAGAGTTTTCACCATACATAGGGATATGCAAGGTATGATCCGATGCATCAAGTAATGCTTGTTTAATACCTTTATTTTCAGACCCAACAATGACACAAATAGGTTGTGAATTAGACATACTAAATGAACGAAGATCCTGACTTCGTGTAGTAATTTCAATACTGATGATTTTATAGTGTTGTGATTTTAAATGATTGACTACCTCAATTGCTGAGGGTAAGTATTCATAAGGTATTTTTTTATCAGTAGCACGCGCTGCTTTTCTGATTTTATACTTTGGGGGAACGGCAGTTGAGCCTGTAAGATAAATCTTCTCAATACCAAAGGCTTCAGAAAGGCGGAATAAACTGCCCACATTACCAGCGATTTCTATGTCATCAGCAAGTAGCGATATTGGAAAGTTTTTTGTTTGGAGTGATGTCTGCTGGTGTTCTAATTGTGTATTGCTAGAACTGTCATCAGAAGCTGAATTCATTACTGATCTTCAGTAACCTTATTGCCTTTTTCTACAATTTTATCTTCAGTACCCGCAAGTATTTCTTCAATATTCGAACGATGACGCCAATATATCAACGCCGTCATAACAAGTAGAATCATTAATAAATTTACAGAACCAGTAACCCAATAAAAATAAAATGGGGCAAGTAAGGTAGCAATTAATGCTGCCAGCGATGAGATATTAAAAAGTAAGGCAGCAATTAGCCAGCTAATCACCACCACAGTACCTATAACAGGTTGTAATCCAAGAAACACACCTAGAGCAGTCGCAACGCCTTTGCCGCCTTTAAAACCATAAAATACAGGATATAAATGTCCTAGAAATGCAGCAAGACCAATGAGTCCTAGCCATCCCCAATCAAGACCTAACGCATGCCCAATGGCAACAGGGATAAGACCTTTAGCAATATCGCCAACTAAAGTAAAAAAAGCAGCTTTTTTACCTGCATAACGTAAAACATTGGTAGCACCAGGGTTTTTTGATCCTACCGTTCTTGGGTCAACTTTATTAAATACAATGCAGCTAATAATGGCGCTGGATACAGAGCCAACTAAATAAGCGAGAACTATCAATAAATAGGACATGAGATACATTTCGTCTAAAAACAAGTGATGAGAGTGTAGCAAATATGGTTTTTCTAAGGAAGTTTTGATTAACCTCGTTTCAAGTCACATTATCAAAATAGCAATTGCATAATGACAGGAATAATTCCTTGTGCAGCTCCAGTAGCTAAGTACTCATCTAGATTATTTACCCCATCACCATCTCTATCTTGTTGTGCATCTGCTGGGTTATTCGGATTTAGACCATGACTAATTTCCCAACTATCAGGCATTCCATCATTATCTGAGTCGAGAATAATCTGTTGTAAAGTAAGGACAATATAGTAATTAGATATTATATTTGAAGAATATCCTCTAACCTTTGCGTAGTATATTCCTGAGGTTAGTGGCGAATACTCAATTTTAGAATAAAGACCATCACCTCCATCATCATTAGAGTCAAGTTGTTCACCATCGCTATCGTATAGTGTTAAGACCGTGTCATTACCACTTTCTCCTGATGTTATTAGAACTAAAGATGAAGGTTGGTTTACAGTAATTTTTAACCAATCTTCATCGCCACTAGGATTAATACTGTGTTGCTGAGATGAATTAGATGTGATTGAACCAGCAGTTGCTAGAGAATTATCTGATTCATATTGGTCCTCATCAGGCTGACCAAGCTCATCAAGAGTGAGAGAAATAAAATAAGCAGATATTACGGAATTATTATAACTGTTTACTTTTACATAATAAGTTGCAGGTGTCAGTGATCGTGTGATTTGTGAGAATAGTCCACTGCCTGAATCATCATTACTTTCAATTTCTCCACCATTTGCATCGTACAGCGTTAAAATTGAGTCACCTGAACTACCTGATGTAGTCAGGGTGATACGGACAGACTCAGTAATAATGAATTTAACATAATCTATATCATCACCAGCAACAATGCTGTGTTCCTGTGGAGTGCCTGCTGTTAATAAAGTTGCTGTTGCTTGAGTATTGTCAGGCTCAAAAGAATCCACTTCTACTTGAGTACCACCTGCCATAGCTAAAAAGGGTGTGTTTTCAGCAAAATATTCATGATTATCTGCATTATTAAGTGCATTTGTTGGGTTTGTTGAGGCAAGATTCTGAGCACTGCTTTGTCCATATACGTGGTCATCAGTATCCGCTACAGCGATAAAATGAGACAGCTCATGAATAATGGTGCCTGACTGTGAATCCGTACCTGTTAAATCTAAATTCCAAAATGCTGTACAAAGATGAATGTTATAAGGGTTGTTCGGAAATACATGAGCGAGATGTGATTCAGTACAGTCACAGTGTAAGTTAATTTGTTGATTATCAAGAGCATCTTTAATGCTATTAAAATGTGTTGTAGCGGTTTGATATCTATTAATCGTGTAGCTACCAAACCAAGTCGTATAACGTGTTGCAAGAGGTCGATTTTCAACAGCTGTTGAGTTTAGTGCACCAAGAGCATTGTTTGTGATACTAACAGCTTGAGGCATTACATTATTTAAAACACTAATGCGTGAAGCATTACACGAAGTAAAGTTAGCTTGTTTATGTAAAGATTTTAGCTCGCGCTTTTCATTTATTTCAAAATAGACTTTTTGTAGTGCTGCTGTTTTATTCTTGGATTTATTATTCACTCGATATTGTGCTGTGTAACGACCTACTGTAGACATAGCATAAGCTTTAGATAGATCCAAACTTGCTACAATACGTTGCTTTGCCTTTAATGTTATATAGTCACTTTCAGTGGCAGGACGGCGTTTTACTAACTTACCTAGATAGGCAACAGGTTTACCATTTTCTTGTTTAACTGTAAACATATTGGCATAAAACTTACCTTCAAGAGGAGTATTCCACTTAAGTAATTTGATGGAGTGATTGCTTGTATTAGTAAACGTGGTTTGGATTATGACAGCATCATTTTTATTATGTTTTAGCTGTAAAGTCTCAAGTTTCACCTCAATTCCTGCAGGAAGTTCTGCTGCACCTACGATTGTTGAAATGGATAAAAAAATTAATAATAATAGTGATGACAATAACGGATTAAGAGCTTTCATACATTTCTGTCTCAATGAGTAATCAAGGTTTGAATTTGCTTAGATGAGGGGATTTCTAGTAAAGGTTGTTTATTTAGAGGTGTTTTGAGCGTTAATAAGCTGTCATTGTAAGTAATAGAATATGTTCCCACTGCCTTAAATGCGTAAGCTTTACTAATATCAATTTGTTGCTTGAGGGATGATTTTGCTTTAATAGTAATAAAGTCGTTTGTAGTGGGTTTCCCCCTTTTCACCATACGTCCTTGATAGGGAAGAATGTTGCCATTTAGTTTTATGGAAAGAATATTTCTTGAGATAGATGATTCGAATGGCGTACCCCACTTCAAGAAGCTAATATTCTGATCGCTATTATTAGTTAGCGTGAAGTGTAGGATTACCTTTTGTCCAAGTTTAATGTTTTGATTAGCAGATATTTTATATTTTAGTGTTTCGATATTTTTATTGTTCTGTTGCTTACTTTCAGGATCTTGATAAACATTATTACAAGCAGACATGAGTGAAAACATCGTAAATAAAGATAGTATAATTTTTACCTTTCTTAAGAAACTGGCTAACATGTATAACTCAATAGTAATTAGTATAATTGACTAGAGCATATCAAAAAGGCGTATAAGAAGAAAATATTATATGGCACCCCCCTATTATTTTGAAGATTGGGGGATTTATACTAGTTTATCAACTGCCTTCAGCTTCCATAGATAAATACACCTGAAAAGCATTACGCCTATTAGCCTCTTCAAAGGCGGGTAGTTTTTTATAATCAGACCAATCTATTTGTTTATAAATATCATCAAAATCAATCATTTCTTCAATGGCATCTCCCATATTATTTCGTAAAAAAGCGAGATATTCACGAGTAAAAGTAATGGATTCTAAAGGTCTTTCGGCGGTTGGGCCATGTCCAGGAACGAGTGCTTGGATTTTAAGTGACTCCATATTTTGTAATGTTTTTAGCCAGTGTTTTGTTTGGTTGCTTCCGAGAAATGGAATCCTTCCTTCGAAAATTATATCTCCAGTGTAAAGCACACGGTCGTTATCGACTAATAAGGTTAGGTCACCATCTGAATGAGCAGAACCTATAACTTCAATGGAGAATGATACATCACCTACAGTGAATTTTTCGGCTTTATCAAGAATTCTATCAGGAACAATTATTTTGGTATTCTCATTTACCCATGGCTCAAGTGAGAACTGTCGCTCTTCGAGGCGACTCGATGCAGCATCAGAATCAATATATTCATATACACCCTCTGGAGCGATGATTTCTGCACCTAGTTCTTTAAAGACCTGTAATCCGTAAATATGATCGGCGTGATAATGACTTACCACCACCTTTACAATCGGTTTATCCGTTATTTCTTTGATTTTCTGGACTAACGTATGGGCTAAAGATGGGGTGCCTAAAGCATCGAATATCACCACGCCTTCATTTGTAATAATGACACCTGCATTAGAAATGAAACCTGCATTATCAGTTGCTATTCCTGCTTTTCCTTGAACATACCAACTATGTTCACCTACTTTCTTTAACTTCATTTCAACATCAACAGGTGCATATTTTAGTTTGCTTTCCGCAGTAGAAGTCGCATCAGCCGCAGGTACTGGGACAAACTGCGTTTTACAATAACTGCCGATAACAAGTGAACTAATCACCATTGCAGCAAATAAATAAAAAGTAGAACGAGTGCCTTTAAGCTTCATGGTTAACCTGGGTTTTAAATTCTAATAAATGGCGTTCACCTTCAACGAAGGGGACAAGCAATTTATGTTTTTGATGCAGTGAAAACCCTTTGGGTAAATATTGTAATTCACTCACAGGATACTGCCCCTTCATGGCATAAAGCGTGCCATTGTTTGTAAGATGCGATGATGAAGACGTTACAAAGTCATGAATAGATGCAAAGGCACGACTAATTATTCCATCAAATCGTATCGGTGATTGCCACGTTTCTACACGCTCTTGTTCTATACTAACATTCTTTAAGCCTAAGTCTATTACGGCTTGTTGAATAAAGCGGGTCTTTTTTCCATTAGTATCAAGTGCCGTAAAATTTCGTTCAGGCTGAATAATGGCAAGTGGAATCGTTGGTAAACCTGCACCACTACCTACATCCAATAAATGATCACCTTTGATCAAGTCAGCAACGGCTAAGCTATCAAAAATATGTAAAGGAACCATTTCTTTGGGATTTCGCACAGCGGTTAGATTGTAGGTTTTATTCCAACGATCAAGCAAATCAACATATTGCTTTAGCAGGGATAATTGGTTTTCACTGGGGGTGCACTTTAGTTCCTTTAACCCAAGTTCCCACATTTTGTCATTCGACATAGTGCTAGCTTGCCTTTTTATAACGATGTTTCTTTAAATGCACCATCAATATAGAAATAGTCGCAGGTGTAATTCCCGGAATACGTGATGCTTGCCCGATGGTTGTTGGTTTTTGATCATTCAATTTTTGCCGAGCTTCATTGGATAAACCCCCTTTGATATTCAAGTAGTCAAAGTCATCGGGTAATTCAGTTTCTTCGTGTTTCTTTTGTTTTTCTATCTCTAACTGTTGACGGTTTATATAGCCAGCATATTTAAACTGTATTTCAACCTGTTCAGCAACTTTCTTATCTGTAACGGCAGGACCCACTTCAGGCAAGCTCATCAACGTTTGATAGGTCACATTAGGTCGTGTTAATAATTCACTAAGACGATATTCATGACTTAATTCACCATCAAAGACTGCTTCACTTTGCTCTTTTGTTATATCCGTTGGGCGTAGAATTGTATCGCGCATACGTTGTAATTCAAGTTCGATACTTTCTCGTTTCTCATTAAAAGCACGCCAACGCTCTTCATCAACTAATCCCAGTTTATAGCCCACTTCGGTTAAACGTAAATCTGCGTTATCTTCACGCAACAATAAGCGATGTTCTGCACGACTAGTAAACATGCGGTAAGGCTCCTGCGTACCGTGTGTAATCAAGTCATCAACCATGACACCGATATAAGCTTCACTGCGCTTTGGGAACCAACTGTCCTTTCCTTGAATCTGCAAAGCAGCGTTGATAGCAGCCAATAAACCTTGCGCAGCCGCTTCCTCATAACCTGTAGTTCCATTGATTTGTCCTGCGAAATAAAGACCCTTAATAAACTTCGTTTCTAAAGTAGGTTTTAAATCACGTGGATCAAAGAAATCATATTCAATCGCATAACCCGGGCGAGTTATATGTGCTTTTTCAAAGCCTTTAATGGAGCGAATAAAATCAAATTGAATATCAAAAGGTAAGCTTGTTGAAATACCATTTGGATAGACTTCGTAGGTACTTAAACCTTCTGGCTCAATAAATATCTGGTGACTGTCTTTATCCGCAAAACGTACAATTTTATCTTCAATCGAAGGGCAATAACGCGGGCCAACGCCTTCAATTACTCCAGAATATAAGGGGGAGCGATCTAAGCCATTATGAATAATCTCATGAGTACGCGCGTTTGTGTGGGTAATATGGCAAGAAATTTGACGAGGGTGATCTTCAAATTTTCCCATATAAGAGAAAGTCGGAATAGGAGTGTCACCAGGCTGTTCTTGTAATTGGCTATAATCAATAGAGCGCGAATCAATTCTGGCAGGCGTACCTGTTTTCAATCGACCCACATCAAACGGCATTTCACGAAGACGATCAGCAAGCGCAATAGAAGGGGGGTCACCCGCACGCCCTGCAGATTGGTTTTGCATCCCAATATGAATTTTTCCACCAAGAAAAGTCCCCACGGTTAAAATCACTGCTTTAGCAGAAAACTTTAAGCCCATCTCAGTGTTTACTCCAACAACCTTTTCATCTTCAATAATAAGGTCATCCACACCTTGCATAAATATCTGTAAATTATCCTGTGACTCAACGGCTTCACGAATCGCTGCTTTATATAAAGAGCGATCAGCTTGCGCTCGTGTAGCACGAACCGCAGGACCTTTACGCGCATTTAAAGTACGAAATTGAATGCCACCAAAATCTGCTGCATGCCCCATAGCACCACCAAGTGCGTCAATCTCTTTTACAATATGCCCTTTACCAATACCACCAATAGCAGGATTACAACTCATCTGCCCAATGGTTTCGATATTATGCGTTAGTAATAATGTTTTTAATCCCATGCGCGCAGGCGCAAGCGCCGCCTCAGTGCCAGCGTGACCGCCACCAATTATAATTACATCGAAAGTATCTGCGTAGAACATGAGAGTATTGTTACTAGGGTTAAATCAGCATTCTATAATATTGTTGGATTTTATTATATGGCACCCCCCCCTTTTTTTGATAATTCTAGCTATTTGTAAAGAATAAGGTATGTTACAGATCTCATACTTATTAAGTAATCACCAGCCAACAATGAATCAAATTCCTCAATGGGTGATTAAAAGAATTCCTACTTTTAAAGAGTCAAGGTACCTGCCACAACGTTTTAAAGACAGCACACATAAACTTTGGCAATTGGAGTTAGAAGAGGAGATATACGCTTCAAAATCGACAATTCTAAAAGTATGTGAAAATATAAACTCACCTTTCTGGTTAATAATGCAGCAGCTTTTTAGTCTGGATTTACCCAATCAAATCGCTAGTTTTGGTCGTCACTATCAGATTATAAGTAGCATGAGTATACTGCCTACTCCTGATTTGATTAGCACTGAATCATTTATTGATTTGAAAACAGGAGAGGATAGGGCATATATTTTAAGTTCTAAAGTTGAGGGCTTTGCTGTTGAAAGTATCAATAGTGACATGGTTGATCAGTTGGCGAAATATCTCACTGAGTTACATCAAAATAAAAGCAAAACATGGGGTTTAATTGGTAAAGCAGGAATGGGTAATATGCAGTGGAATAAGAGTCTGCAACAGCTCTTAAATGAATATTCTGCTTTACAGTCAATCCCCAGTCATTATCTTTCTAAGGCTATAACTGAGATTGAAAGTCACCGTTGTAATGCATTTGTCCCGATGATGCCTGACCTTCGTTGGGATCAGTTTCTACAACAGGATCAAAAGTTGGTGGCACTGGTTGATCTTGATGCCTTTGTTTTAGCGCCCCGTGAGTTAGACTTTATTATTTTAGAATATATGTTAACAGCTGATCAGCAACAACAGTTTGGTGAGGTCTATTCTCAAGATAGTGTTATTCCAGAACTATCTGAAGTGAGAACAGCGTATCGTTTACTACTGTTTTTCATGCAAGTGTTTGGAGAAACAGATATTGATAAATGGATGACAGTTAAGGGGCAGTTTTAACCCGTCATATCTCTCGTGAAAAAGTCTCTATTTACTACATTTATAACTTGTAGAATAAATCTCTGTACCTCGAACAGATACTTGCTATTATCAATAGTGGAGATACATATAAAAACAACTGAAAGTACAGGAGAGACTTCAATGTTTTCGACTCAAGCAACACACTCAACCTTAGTTCAGCAAGCAACAGGCGTGAGTTCTAATTTAATGGTAAAAGTGCTACTCGCATTTGTAGGTTCAATGGCGCTTTGGGCATCTGCCAAAATCAATATACCTTTCTATCCTGTTTCAATGACAATGCAAACCTTTGTTGTTTTAGTCATCGGCATGTCATTCGGCTGGAAATTAGGTGGTGCAACTATTTTACTTTATCTCACAGAAGGTGCTTTAGGTTTACCTGTATTTTCTAATACGCCAGATCGTGGTATTGGTCTTGCTTATATGATGGGTCCCTCAGGTGGTTATCTAGCAGGCTTCTTCTTCTCTGCTGTTACTGTTGGTTGGTTAGCTGAAAAAGGCTGGGATCGAAATGTATTTAAAACCATATTTACGATGTTGATTGGAATGGGCATTATTTACGCTCTAGGCCTTTTTTGGCTTGGCAGTGTGATTGGTTGGGATAAGCCTGTTCTTACGCTTGGTTTCACGCCATTTGTGTTTGCAGACCTTTTGAAAATTGCTTTAGCTGCAGTAAGTTTGCCGTTGGCATGGAAGGTTTTAAAGCGTAAGCACTAATGTTGTAAAAACAGGGGGGGTGCCATAAAAGCTCCTTCTGTTAAACATACTCAACGGAGTGCCTGATGGCAGTATGTCATCAAGCTGAGAGGGAAGCCCTAATCCGATGAACCTGATTTGGTTAATACCAGCGTAGGGATGTGAGTTGTAAAATGTAAAGTACCTAAATTAGAGGCACTTTCAATCTACTTCATCCTTATTCTTTGATGGAGACTTTAATGCGTTATCTGCACCTTACCCTTATTTTATTCTTATCCATTTTTAGTACAGTTTGTTTTGCTGAGACTAAACCGATATTAACAATATACACTTATGATTCCTTTACCAGTGAGTGGGGCCCAGGTCCGAAAGTTAAAGCCGCTTTTGAAAAAGATTGTAATTGTGAACTTAAATTTGTTGCACTTGAAGATGGAGTTTCTTTATTAAGTCGTCTTAAGCTCGAAGGCAAACATACCAAAGCTGATGTGGTTTTAGGGTTAGATATAAATCTAAGCGCTGATGCACGTGCAACAGGTTTATTTAAAGCGCATGGAATCACTCTAGAGAATTCCTCTTTACCTGCGAAATGGTCCGATGATCTTTTCCTACCTTATGATTTTGGTTACTTTGGTTTTGTTTATGATAAAGACAAATTAAAGAATCCGCCTAAAAGCCTAAAAGACTTAATAGAGAATAAAGATGGACCAAATATTTTGATTCAAGACCCACGTACCAGCACACCGGGACTGGGTTTATTGCTTTGGGTCAAACACGTTTATGGGGATCAGGCAGGGCAGGCGTGGGAGAAGTTATCACCTCGAATTGTGACAGTGAGTAAAGGTTGGAGTGAGGCCTATGGCTTATTTTTAAAGGGTGAGGCTGAGATGGTTTTAAGTTATACCACGTCACCGGCTTATCATATTATTGCTGAGAAGAAGGATAATTATGGCGTGGCTAAATTTTCGGAAGGTCATTATCAACAGATTGAAATTGCCGGAATGATTGCAAGTAGCAAACAGACAGAGCTTGCAAAGAAATTCTTAGTTTTTATGCTCAGTGAAAATTTTCAGCGTATTATCCCCGATAATAACTGGATGTATCCTGCTCGATTATCCGAAGATAAACTACCTGAAGCATTTAAGACATTAGTTGATCCATCTCCTGTGCTTTTATTTGATGAAAATAAGGTTTCAAAAAACCGTCGTGCTTGGGTTAAAGAGTGGCTAAATGCCATGGTGAAATAGTATTTTAAAAATTTATAACTTTCTTATAAGTAGGACAAAAGTTCGCCAGTGAAGTCCAAAGCAGCCTATATTGTTGTCTTATTACTATTGGCATTTATTGCATTTCCATTAGTGAGTCTATTTTTTGCCAGTGATATTCTCGGCAGCCAATCAAGTCAAAGCCAGAGTCTAGCTTTTTGGAAGGATGCTTACCTTCGACAGGTTGTTTATTTCAGTCTGTTACAAGCCATTCTATCCGCTTTCTTAAGTGTAGGCTTGGGGTTACTAGTGGCACGTGCCTTCGCTCGGTTTGATAACTTTCCATTCCGTTCATTGATTCTTACGTTATTTGGTTTACCACTGGTTGTCCCAGCAATAGTTGCAGTACTTGGAATTGTGTCAGTCTATGGTAGTCAAGGTTGGTTGCCATTAGGGCGTGATCTTTATGGCCTAAATGGTATTTTATTGGCCCATTTGTTTTTTAATATCCCGTTAACCGTTCGCTTACTACTACCCACATGGGAATCAATTCCAGAGCAACATTGGCGTTTAAGTTCTCAATTAAATATGAGTAGTTGGCAACAATGGCGGCATATCGAATGGCCAATACTAAGAGAAAGTATTCCGAGTGTGGCGGTACTCGTTTTTATGCTCTGTCTAACCAGTTTTGCAACTGTCCTTGCTTTAGGTGGCGGGCCCAAAAGTACGACCTTAGAAGTTGCTATCTACCAGTCTTTACGATTTGATTTTGATCCACAACAAGCTGTTATTTTAGCCTTATTACAATTAACTTTATCTATTGTGGTTGCGCTTATTGCGAGTCGGTTTAGCCGCTTGCCTGATGTGGAGCCTAATTTACAAATAGAGGCTAAAACAACTTTTTCCATGCGTCATTTGTCCGTATCAAAAACACATCAAAGCATTTCATTTTTTATTATATTGTCAGCGGTTATTTTTGTTTCCTCGCCTTTAATAGCGATGTTAATTGATGCTATTAAAGCGCCTTTTTTTGATGTGATTAATGATGTGGTTTTATGGAAAGCCGCTGGCTTTAGTTTTCTTATTGGTTTGTGTTCATCGGCTATAGCGATCACATTAGCGTGGTTTTTACTCTCTGCCAGTGCAGAAAAAGCCTTATTAGGAAAACCTAATCAGGCACATTTCTTTGCACTATCAGGTTCGATGATTTATGTCGTGCCACCATTAGTGATTGGCACGGGACTGTTTATATTATTAAGTCCACATATTAATGTTTTTGACTGGGCAATTTTCATCGTTATTTTAATCAATGGCATCATGGGCTTACCCTTTGTGATTCGTACACTTGGGCCTGCAATGAGAAAAAATACCCATTCCTATCAACGTTTGGGTCAAAGTTTAGATATGAGTACTTGGCAGTATTTTACTATAATAGAGTTGCCATTATTGCGTAAACCATTGGGTTTATCTGCGGCATTAGTGACGGTTTTAGCGATGGGAGATTTAGGCGTAATTGCCTTATTTGGCTCGCCAGACACAGCAACGTTATCACTATTATTATATCAACGCTTATCAGCCTATCAAATGCCAGAGGCAGCTGTAGTTGCGGTATTTTTATTGCTTAGTTGCTTGCTGGTGTTTTGGTTAATAGAAAGGTTGATTGGTGGTCGAAGAATCACAGGGAATGATTATGTTAGAAATTAGAAACCTAAAGTTTTCCTACGACAAACAAGACAGCAGTGAAATGTGTTTTAACTTGAAAGTAGAAGCTGGAGAAATTCTTAGTGTTATAGGGGCTAGTGGCTCAGGAAAAACAACACTATTAAACTTAATCGCTGGCTTTCTTAAACCTAGCTCAGGTGAAATTCTAGTTGAGAACCAAGTAATAAGTGCACTAGAAGTTGCTAAAAGACCGATTACGACAGTGTTTCAAGAGCATAATTTATTTCCGCATTTGGATGTTTATACCAATATAGCCATTGGGATTCAGCCATCCTTAAAGTTAAACCAAAATGAAAAAGAGCAGGTACATAAAGCATTAGAAAGTGTTGGCTTAGACGACTATCAAAAACGTTACCCCGAAAAGTTGTCAGGTGGACAACGCCAACGTGTGGCATTAGCACGAGCACTCATTCGTGAACAAAAGATTTTATTACTAGATGAGCCACTAGCTGCATTAGGACCTGCTATGCGAGAAGATATTATTGAGTTAATCAAAAGTCTAGTCGATCATAAAAAGATGGCAGCATTGTTTATCAGCCATCAACCAAATGATGCCTTACTGGCATCTAAACAATGTGCGTTTATTCATCAAGGTAAAGTGCTTGAGATAGCAGAGTGTAAAACCATGTTAACTAATCCTGCTCATCCTGAGATTAAGGAATACTTACAGTTTTGAGTGCATAGAAATAGTTGCTAACTAATCAATTATGTAAAAAAGGCGGGGGTGCCATTATTAAATCAGTATTATTTATAAATGCACCCCCGCCTTTTTTCGATGATTGTATACTGGATAATATTTACTCTTGCATCGAATTGCATGTGAATTTAAGTTTCATTGATATACTGAAAATAGTTATTTTGTAACATACAATGTTAAACTCTTTCTTTATCCCCATGATTCAGTCATCTTATTTTGCAAATTATACACAGCGATAATGAAGTTCATAGCGACCGCAATGATTTTCAAAACCTCAAACAGTTATTACCCTATTTAAGGGCTTATAAGGGCAGGGCGCTGTTAGCACTCGCATTTTTGGTATTCTCAAAAATGGCGAATGTTTCTGTGCCTTTGGTGCTTAAGGAAGTGATTGATATTTTTGATGGAAAACAGGCGCAACTTTTGGTTTTACCTGTTTCTCTATTACTTGCTTATGGCTTGTTTCGTTTATTAGGTTCTTTGTTTAATGAGTTGCGTGATACCGTCTTTGCACGTGTCCGTTATCATGCGATGCGTGAGCTTTCTAAGCGCGTATTAAATCATTTGCATAATCTTTCACTTCGTTTTCATTTAGAACGAAAAACGGGTGCAATCAGTCGTGATTTAGAACGGGGTACACGCTCGGTTGGAACGCTAATGAACTTCTTGGTATTCAGTACGGTGCCGATTGTGGTCGAGTTTACCTTGGTCGCTATCATATTACTTTCTAATTATGCTTGGGTATTTGCGGTAGTGACCTTTGGAACGGTTGCTTTTTATATTGGCTTTACCCTGCTGGTGACTAATTGGCGTATGGAGCATCGTCATGCGATGAATCGTCTTGATTCAGAGTCGAATACGCAAGCCTTCGATAGTTTAATCAACTACGAGACCGTCAAGTATTTTAACAACGAAACACTAGAGCAGAAGCGTTACGATGATTTACTCAACCAGTGGGAAGGTGTCGCAGTAAAAAGTCAGGCAACGATGTCGATGCTCAATTTTGGGCAAGGCGCTATTATTGCCGTCGGCGTAACCATTATTATGTTTTTTGCAGCCAATGGTGTGGTAGAGGGATCAATGAGCATTGGTGACTTGGTCATGGTCAATGCCTTTATGTTACAACTGTTTATTCCACTGGGTGCCTTGGGAATTATTTATAGACAAATAAAATATACGCTAGCGGATATGGATTTGGTTTTTAAGCTACTAAAAAAACAGCCAGAAATACAAGACCAAGCCAATGCAAAAGAACTTATAGTCACTCAGGGTGAAGTCACATTTGAGCAGGTTGATTTCTCTTATGATAAGAAACGACCTATTTTACGGGGTGTTGATTTTACAATACCAGCAGGTAAAACAGTCGCTGTAGTCGGATTTAGTGGCGGCGGTAAATCGACATTAGTGCGTTTATTGTTTCGTTTTTATGATGTTCTAAAAGGACAGATTTTAATTGATGGACAAAATATAAAAAATGTCACTCAAGACAGTTTACGAAAAGCTATCGGTATCGTGCCACAAGATACCGTGCTATTTAATGAAACTATTCTCTACAATATCCAATATGGAAATTTAAAGGCAAGTCTTGATGAAGTCAAACAAGCCGCCAAAATGGCACATATTTATGATTTTATCGAAAGTCTACCAGAGGGTTGGCAGACAGTAGTAGGTGAGCGCGGATTAAAGCTATCTGGTGGTGAAAAACAACGCGTTGCGATTGCAAGAACCATTTTAAAAAGACCGCCAATTCTTTTGTTTGATGAAGCAACTTCATCCTTAGATACAGCAACCGAGCAAGCGATTCAAAAAACCTTGCGTGAGATTTCATCAGGTACAACGACGCTAATCATTGCCCATCGTTTATCCACAGTGGTAGATGCCGATATGATTATGGTCATGGAAGCTGGGGAAATTGTAGAAAGAGGCCCACATAAAGAACTGTTAGAGAAACAAGGGAAATACTGGACAATGTGGCAATTACAAAAAGATGGTTTAGAGTAGGGTTGATAGTATAAAAAACAATCTTCAAGAATGTACGGGGGTGCCATATTTCAACATTATTTAATAACCTAGGTTTCATGTTCGTATATATGATTATATCAATGACGATGAGACTAAACTTAATAATACTCATTACCTGAATATAATTATTTTATTACCGTTCTAGGCTTGATACAAAAATCATACAAAAGTTCCACCTACAGCTTCGACAAAACTGATGATTAATGTTTTAATTATCTTTTATTCTTTCTCTTTATTAAGGTCTTAAATATTGAAAATAATAATGCCAATTCTCCTTTTAATAGGCGCTTTTTTTCTGGCTAAATACTTTATAGCAACAGGTCCAGAAGCTAAGAAGAAACCATTTGTTGAACGTTTATCCGTTGTCGAAGTTATACCATTAAAATCTCAAGACTATTCAGTCAATCTTAAAGCCTCTGGGATTGTTCGTGCGGGAACGCAAACTAATCTAGTTTCTGAAGTTTCTGGACGAATCATAAAAATTTCAGACAGTTTTAGTGAGGGGAGTTACTTTAATAAAAATCAGACTTTATTATCAATTGATGCATCTGATTATAAAAATGCATTAGCTATAACCGCAAGTGATATTGATGGTAATAAGGCACTTCTTGATCAGTTGAAAGTTGAAGAAAAGTCGACTAAACGTTCTTATAATTTAGCAAAGAATAATCTAGGTTTAGGTAAGGCTGAAGTTTCTCGTAAATCAAATTTATGGAAGAAGAAGCTGATTGCCCGTTCGGTTCTTGATGCTGAAAAGCAAAAGTTAATTCAATTGCAACAAAGGGTAGAAGATTCACTGGGTAAACTGAATGCATTTACCAGTAGAAGGCTGGCGATTGAGTCTAAAATAAATGCAACGCTGGCTAGGCAAAATCAAGAGCGTTTAAATATATCCCGCACTATTATCAAAACTCCATATTCTGGTCGTGTGTTACAAAAAAACGTTGATATAGGGCAGTTTGTTAGTAAAGGGACAGCCTTAGGCATTGTCTATGCTACTGATTTTGTGTATGTGGATTTGCCCTTATCATTAAATCAATATGAGCTTTTAGGAATACCTGAGACGTTCCAAAATAAAAGTGCATCAACACAAAAGCTGCCGAAAGTGACGTTTCATAGTACCAATAGTCGTCAACAAAGTCTCTGGCAAGGACAGGTGGTTCGTACTAGTGCGGCACTTGATTCAGAAAGTCGTCAAATCAAAGTTATTGCACGTATTGATAATCCATTTGTTGCTAAGACGGGAGTCAGTGCACCTGTAAGAATTGGTCAATTCTTAGATGCTGATATTAAGGGGAAAACGTTTCGAAATGTATATGTTTTACCTGCTGGAGCAGTACGCCAAAACAAAGAAATAATGTTATTAAAAAGTGGCAAAGTCCATATTGTCCCTGTTGAAGTTTTAGTTAATACATCTAAGCAAACGATCGTAAAGTCTAAAGAAAATATTGAAGGAGAGTCATTAATTACGACTTCTTTGAACCAAGCAACTCAGGACATGAAAGTCATCACACTTGAACAACAACAAGAAAAACTGAAAAAAATGAATAATAAAAAAGGAAAGGTAGAGGACGCAGAAAAAGCAAAGAAGCAGAGTTCTAAAACCAATGCCACTTTAAGCGTTGTGAGTTAAGTCTATGCAAGGTTCTATACAAGATAAGGGTGTGATCACTTGGTTTGTTAAAAATCCAGTTGCCGCCAATCTACTCATGATTGGTATTATTTGTATCGGATTGTATTCACTTTTCAAAAAAATTCCTTTAGAAACATTCCCTGCTTTTGAGCAGGATATTGTCAATATAACAGTCAATTTCTCAGGTGCTACGCCAAGTGAAGTGGAGCTGGGTATTACTCAAAGGGTAGAGGATGCGATTGCTGATCTGCCTGGTATCGAGCAGATATTTAGTAATTCGGCAGAAGGTCGGTCGTTGGTCAGAGCTGAAGTTCGTAAACAATATGATACGACCATTGTTCTCAATGAAATTAAGTCTAGAGTAGATCGTATCATCTCATTCCCAGAAAACGCTGAACGCCCTGTTGTTGAGCAACTAATTCGTATTCGAGATGTAATCACGGTGGTGTTGGAGCAGGATCGAGAAAATGATGTCATTTTACGCGAGAATACAGAAAAAATTCGTGATGAGATTCGCAGTTTACCCAATGTAACGCAAATAGCTATGGGTGGTGTGCGAGCTTGGGAAATTAGCATTAGCGTGCCGCAGTTTGTATTAAGTCAATATGGATTAACACTGGATGATATTGCGAAAGTGGTGCGAAATGCTTCACGAGATATTCCTGGTGGTAGTATTAAAACTGATTCAGGTGAAATTCTGGTTAGAGCACTTGGTCAAGCTTATCGAAAGAATGACTTTGCAAACATTAGTATCATTAGTGATAAAAACGGTGCTCTGATAAGGCTGGGTGATATTGCTACCATCAATGATGGTTTTAATGAAGACCCACTTTATAGTCGATTTGATAGAAAATATGCTTCATTTATTAATGTTGCGAGAGTGGGTGATCAAAATGCTATAGAGCTTGCCAATACGGTAAAAGATTATATTGAGGAACGTAAAAAAACATTACCTGCTGGTTTGTCATTAAGTTATTGGTTGGATAGTTCCAAAGTGGTAAAAGCAAGGATCAACACATTGACTAAAAGCCTGATTCAAGGTATCGGTTTAGTCCTTTTACTATTAGCGCTATTTTTACGTCCTGATTTGGCTTTTTGGGTGAGTATCGGTGTTCCGATTAGCTTCTTAGGAGCGCTGGCAATGATGCCTTATTTAGATGTCACCTTAAATCTAGTCAGTATGTTTGGCTTCATTTTAGTACTAGGAATAGTGGTAGATGATGCCATCGTCACGGGTGAGAATGTCTATTCTCATTTGCAAAGACATGGAGATGGCTATCGTGCTGCGGTCGAAGGAACTAAAGAAATTGCGGTACCTGTTACCTTTGGTGTTTTAACTACGGTTGCTGCATTTCTCCCCTTACTAATGCTGGATGGCGCACGAGGGAAGATTTTTGCCCATATTCCTTTAGTGGTAATCCCTGTATTATTGTTTTCATTAATTGAGTCAAAATTTGTTCTTCCTTCTCATTTACAGCATATGCGTCTGCGTAGCGATACCAATAAAGTTGGCATCTTTACGCGCTTACAACAGAAAATATCAAGAAGTCTGGAATGGTTTATAGATGTCATTTTTAAACCTTTTTTAAATGTTGCTTTAAATTGGCGCTATCTGACTTTGGCTATCTTTATTTCGGTTCTTATTTTAACACTTTCGATCGTCGTGAGTGGGCGTTACAAATATACTTTTTTCCCAAGAGTAGAGAGTGAGATTATTTCTGCAACCCTAAAAATGCCTGATGGAATTGATATTTCAACAACTGAAAAACACTTGGAAAGAATGCTTGCAACAGCAGAAGCTTTACAGGAAAAATATATTGAAAAAGACAGTAAGAAACCATTAATACAACATATCTTAATGACGGTTGGAAGTTCTGGTTTACGTCCTCGGGCAGGAGCAACAGGTAGGTCACATTTAGGGATGATAACGTTTGAAATTCTCCCACCTGAAAAAAGGACGTCCACTATTTCTGCGAAAAAAATTGTCTCTGAATGGAGAAAGTTGATAGGTCCTATTCCAGGAGCAATAGAACTCAGTTTTAGAGCAGAGCTTGGTCGAGGAGGTGATCCTATTAATGTACAACTTAAAGGTCATGATTTTACTGAACTCAATGCAATAGCCATTCAGGTAAAAGCTAAATTAAATGAATATCAGGGTTTATTTGATATCAAAAATAGCTTTGAAGGGGGTAAAGATGAAGTGCAATTACGAATTAAACCAGAGGCAGAACAACTAGGGTTGAACATAAGTCAAATAGGTTCTCAAGTACGTAATGCCATCTTTGGTAAGGAAGTACAACGAATTCAGCGTAATCAATCCGAAGTGAAGGTAATGGTTCGATTACCTAAAAGCGAAAGAGTTTCTTTACCTGATTTGCAAAATCTTTTAATTCGCACTTCAAGAGGAGCTGAAGTACCCTTAAGCGAGGTTGCAGAAGTAAAACTAGGCAGAGGAACAAGCACCATTACACGAGTTGATAGACAAAGGATTATCAATATAACAGCTGATTTAAATAAAGAATTAATTGATGCTAATACGATTGCAGCAGATTTGAATGAATGGTTGCCCAAGATTTTACTGAAATATCCAGGAATTACCTATGACTTAGAAGGTGAACAAAGAGAGCAGAAAAAGTTTGGAAAAAGTCTTGGTTTTGGTTTTTTGATCGCAATGATCATAATCTATATTTTACTTGCGATACCTTTTGGATCTTACACACAGCCATTAATGGTTATGAGTGTTATCCCCTTTAGTGTGATTGGTGCCATTGGTGGTCATGCAATTATGGGGATTAGTTTAAGTATTAGTTCTGCGATGGGTGTTTTAGCGTTAATTGGTGTGGTCGTTAATGATTCGCTCGTTTTGGTCGACTACACCAATAAACGAATTAAAGAGGGGGCATCCGTTAGCAAGGCAATTAGATTGGCAGGTGGTGCTCGTTTCCGACCTATTTTATTAACGTCACTAACTACTTTTGCTGGTTTAACCCCGTTGATATTAGAGAAAAGTACTCAAGCACAATTTTTAATTCCTATGGCTGTTTCATTGGGCTTTGGGATATTATTCGCAACAATGCTAACGCTGGTTCTTATCCCTACTTTTTATTTGATCGTTGAAGACTTTAAAAGCTTCTTCAGAAAGTTATCAAAGTAAGTTAAACCCATTGTAAAAAAACAAAGCCACGATAATACCGCTAATACAAATAAGAAGTGCTATTGCAATATTAGCCAAAGATCTGTCAGATTGTGGTGCTTCTCCATATTGATTGAGACCACTATCGCCAAGAAACAATGAAAAGATTATATTGGCAAAAGGAATGATTGATAAACCTGCTAACCAATGATTTGCATTAAAATCTTGGCAACGTTTTATTGTTAAGTGAATCATTGAATACAAACCAAAGATAATAGCAAATGCTAATAGCGCATAAATTGCTACTGTTCCAATCATATTCAATTTTTCAAGCATTCCTGCAGCACCTAATACCATTGCAAGTATTAAAAGTGGGATTAGGGAGGAGTAGAGAAAGTATAATTTTCGACCAATTCTACCCTGTGTTGAAAGTAGGTCCACCTCACTAAAACGGTGTGTATTTTCAGCTAATTTAGATTTCATGTAGTCAGACTGCCTTGACATAACTATTTCCTTATAATGATTATTATCCGTTTTACCAAGATTTTTTTATATTCTTGGTTCAATTTTTATGTACGTTGTTTATTAATAATATGTTTCGTAGTCTGACATAGGAAAAATCAGAAATATTCTGTCATGTAGATAAACGGCACAAACAGAACGACTGGGCATGAAACACAGGGTTAAATAAGAAAGTCTATTTTAACAATGGCATTTTTTGAGGGTAAAAAAAAGCCCCTAGGTATTTGCTACCTAAGGGCTTTGTAAGGTATCTCTGATCAAATAAATCAGATTACCTTTAAATCAAACAAACAATTACTGTTGAACAGGTGCAGCAGCTTTAGGAGCTGTTGCTGATTGTGCAGCAGATTGTGCTTTTTGATGAGCAGCCATCATTGATTTTTGTTGTGCAGCAATTTGCTTTGCAAATGCTTCATATTGCTTACGCTGTGCTTCCATTTGAGCTTGCATCTGCTCGAAACTAGGTCCTCTTTGAGGCTGCATTGCATAACCAGGAGCCATCATACGAACCTGTGGCATTTGCTGCATCTGTGGTGCATAACCACCACGGTTGCTGTTGTTGCTCCAAGGCATGTTTCCACCGAAACCACTACCATTGTTGCTCCAAGGCATGTTTGATCCAAAACCTTGACTATTGCCTTTACCAGAGTTCTGACCATTTCCAGAGCCATTTCCAGCAGCGTTACCGTTGCCAGCTCCATTTCCAGCTGCATTTCCAGCGCCTTGACCTTTACCAGTTAGGTTGCCAGCAGTGTCCATATCAGTCTTGCCTTTACCTTTAAATGTAATGCTGAAGTCAACTTCGCCGTCTGCATCACCTTTACCAGTTCCCCAACCTTGACCAGAACCTTGTGCGTTACCTGCACCGTTACCAGCGCCTTGTGTGTTTCCTGCGGCATTTCCGTATCCTTGACCAGATCCGTTTCCGTTATTCCATCCATCCCACCAATCAGCTGATGCAGTTCCAGATAAAGCGATTAATGCAGCAAATGTTGCTATACGTAATTTCATGATAAATCTCCTAGTGATTTTAAAAAGTAATAAGTTAGGCTTCAACTTAAGTAAATCCTAATATACTAATATGTTAATGTCAAATAAAGTTCAATAAAAGTTCAAAGTTTATTTAAAAAAAAGTCGATTCTTAAGTTGTGGGGGCGTAAGAAGGGCATACTCTATATATTATAGGGGAAATTACAATAAAAAATTGATCAAATATTAATTTGTGAGTTTTAGTACGAGTGTATGGCGAGAGTAAAAATTGTGTAATTAGGGAGAATTTAAGCATTTT
>CAZWEA010000035.1:22683-24253 GCA_964632635.1 uncultured Cocleimonas sp.
CGTTATATCTCTTGAGGAAAGGTCTCAATATATTAAAACTAACGACTCTAACTAACCAGTCAATGTATAATTTGTTTAAATCCAGAAAAACTTCTCAAAATAAGCTATTTCTGGATACTAATTAATTAAATTGAGGGGTTCGGATATGAGTATTGCTCCGATGATGCTGGATATCGAAGGAATTGAGCTTAGTGAAGAAGAAAAAGAATTATTACAACATCCACTTACGGGTGGCGTTATTCTTTTTACAAGGAATTATGAGTCAACTGCACAATTAGAACAGCTTGTAACATCCATTCGTAACACATCAAATATAGATTTGCTCATTGCGGTTGATCATGAGGGTGGAAGAGTACAGCGCTTTCAATCAGAATTTACTCCACTGCCAGCAATTGCAACACTATCATCTGATAAAAACAATGAAGAAAGTCCTAGTTCTATTAACAATGCGGCTAAAAATTCATTCGTACATGGTTGGTTGATGGCAGCTGAAGTTAGAGCGATGGATATAGATTTTAGTTTTGCCCCGGTACTTGATATTAATTTTGGTGTAAGTGATGTCATTGGAGATAGGGCGTTTAATCGTAATCCACAGCTTATCTCTACACTTGCAACACAATACATTAAAGGTATGCGAGAAGCAGGGATGGCTTCAACAGGAAAACATTTCCCTGGTCATGGGGCCGTTGTTGAAGATTCACACTTGGAAATTCCTGTTGATAAACGTGAAAGAGCAACAATTTGGCAAGAAGATATTATACCCTTTGCTGATCTGATCAAAGAGGGGCTTGATGCCATAATGCCAGCGCATGTTATTTATCAACAGATAGATGATAAGCCTGCGGGGTTTTCACCCTATTGGTTACAACAAGTGTTAAGACAAGAGTTAGGTTTTAATGGGGCAATCTTCAGTGATGATTTATCTATGGAAGGGGCATCAACCATGGGTGGTTTTACAGAACGCGCTGAAGCTTGCATGGAAGCAGGTTGTGATATGTTTTTAATGTGCAATAGCAGAGAAGGTGTGATTGAAATTATCGATAATGCCCATATAAAACACACTAAGGATTCATCATTAAGGTTAACTAAAATGATGGGAAAACCTTTTATGAATCGTTCTGCTTTACTCGATACTAAACGTTGGGCTGAAAGTGTTGAACAAATAACCGCATTGGTTTAGTAGCTGAAAACATTATGATAAATACTATTTATATATTTCTAAACAAGCTTTTAAAATGGTAATGGCACCCCCCCCTTTTTTATATAATTGTAATGAGAGAGCTTTAAATTATAGCGGTATCAGAAGAGCAGGTTATTAGTCGTGTTACGATTGGCATTTTTCCCCATTGTATTAATAGTAATAGCAATTGTACTTGCTGTGCTTGCTTTTTATATTATTAGAAAGTTAAGGCGTGGGGTAAAGATAACGTTTAAGAAAGGAGCCGATATTGCCAACGAGCAACAACAAAAATGGCAACAAAACCGCGATCAAAAAGAGCATCGAAAGAAACAACCTGAAATCGTTCAAAAAGGTTTTAGAGATTTTGATGAAATAGAAAAAGCTGCTAAG
>CAZWEA010000036.1:0-23990 GCA_964632635.1 uncultured Cocleimonas sp.
CAACACCAACACCAACACCAACACCAACACCAACACCAACACCAACACCAACGCCGACACCGACACCGACACCAGCTGGGTCATTAGCAAGAGAAACAGATATCCTTTCTAAATTTAATACAGCTTATCCAGCTTATTCGAGTACGGCTCAACTTTGGGCGCAGAGTGGGTCAAAGAAAGTTATTGTTAATGGTGTGGAAAAGAAAGTTTATATTATTAATCAAGGGGGACTTACGACTTCAGCTCCTTCACGTGTAAATGGTAAGGCTCCGCAAACAGCGCATAGTGCTAATGACTGGAGATTGGGAGCTAAGAGAAATGAAATTTATTCAGTGCGTCTTAAAAGGAACCCTGATTTCCCACTAGCGAGAATAGCAATTAATAGAAACTTAAAATCTAATGGTGCGGTAACCCATGTAGATTCTAAATATCATATTTCTGATAGACCTGGGGATATGACAGGTGGAGCTTATGGTGATAGTTGTGGATTAACGACGAATAACTTTAGTGGAATTATCAATATTAAACCACCATCATCGAATGAAGTTAATAAATGTGCGATTCCTGAGAATGAAGTGTTTTATTTGAATATAGAGTTAGCTGATAGCGCTTTCCAAGGTTGTAATATTCCAAAGGCTAATCGACAGTTATGGGAAGTATGTTGTGATGATGCTGATACAATTTGTTCAGGGTATTTTGTAAATAATTCATTAGCTACACCTGATGCATTATTTCAACAGTTACCACAATGATTGCTTAGTTAGATTTAATAAATTGACCCTGCCTAATGGCAGGGTTTTTTTTTAAGGAAAAATTTAAAAGAGTGTTTTTTTTTGACTAGTATCCAAATGGAGGTTGTAACTTATCTGACTAGTCGCCTGCCATTATTAAAGTAGTCAAGCTACTTTTTATCTTGTGTTAATCTGGCTTGATATTAATTTCGGCGGCTATATGAGATTGGGATAATATAGTCTATAAATGTTTTGTTAAGTCCTGAAGGAAAAATAGGAAAGCGTCCTATTTTATGTATAGTCTTAAGTGCACCTTTATCTAGACTTGATATCCCTGATGACTTTACGATCCGTAGCTTTGATATTGCACCATTCCTACTAATGGTAAAACCAAGCTGTACAATGCCTTCCTTACGCATTCTTTTTGCTCTACGTGGGTAGACTTTTTTCTGTTCAATTCTTTGGCGTATTCCTTTCCCATACTGACCTTCTAACTGAGGGTTGCCGATAACTCTTGGTCGAATAGTTTTCCTTTTAGGTGCTTGTTTTTTGATTTTAGGCGTAACTTGAGGAACTTTTTTTTGAGCTTGTACTCTTGCACGTTGCTGAGCTAATAATAGTCTACGTTTTTGTTGAGCTATTGCCTTAGCACGCTGTTGTTGGGCTAGTCTTTGCTGTTGATTAATGTGGCGAGTAACCTTTTTGTTAATTTGATGAGGTTTAGGTGCTATCCTTTTTTTTGCAACAAGATTCGGCTTTGGTGGTGTTTTTTTCTTAATAACTACTTGCTTTGACTTTAACTTCTTTTTCGTGATTTTTTTCTTTGGTTCGACCTTCTTCTTTATTACTCTTTTGGATTTTGGTATGACTGCTGGCTTTGACTTAATTATCAATGCTTTTTCTTTGATGGGCTCTGGTTTAGTTTGTTTAACTGTCTCTACAGTAGGTATGGGCTGCTTTGTTTCGATTGTGTTGACGGGTTCTACTGGTAGCGGTGCATTGGTAGGAGTAAGTTTTGGTTTTGCTTTTTCTTCAGTAGGTTTTGGTGCATCTGTGGTAATTTCGAACATTGCCATTTGCATCGCAATGGGGTTTGGCTCGGGTTTATTTTCTTTAACTTCATGACTTATGAAATAAGCAACGATAAACCCATGAATTAATATGGATAAGCTAAAACCAATGAATGAGCGCATACTGAACATCACAGCTGTAGTCTAATTATCTTTTTTAGTAATGATAGAAAACTTATCAAGCTGAAGCTGTTTGAATAAGTCTAGAATTTCTACAAATCGCCCAAACTCGACCCCACTATCAACACGTACATTTATAGGGGTGCTTTTTCCAAGTAGAGATAGCTTCTGTTTTAGTTCAGCAGGCTCTATTTTAGTTTCTTCATAGTAGATTATAGATAGCTTATCTATTGCAATTTCTACTACCTTGTCACTGTTGATAGTTTCTTCAGATGAAGACTTGGGAACATTGATATCTAATTTGCTGGAAACAACAAAGGTAGCCGTGGTTAGCACTATTGCTAGAAGCACCAGCATGATGTCGATAAAAGGGATAACATTGATACTTTCAAAACGGCGCATAGTTAACTTCTTGCTTTATTAGCAATATGTCTTTCTTTTGTCCAGCGGGCAGAAATAATATCGACTTTTCGTAATAGGGCGTTGTAGATCATAATTGCTGGAATGGCGACGATTAGACCGCCTGCGGTAGCTTTTAAGGCAAGCGACAAACCTAGCATAATATTATTGGTATTAATTTCACCACCAGTACCAAGATCATTAAAGGTGATTAAAATACCTAAAACAGTTCCTAGTAGTCCAACATATGGAGCATTTACACCAATGGAGGAAATAGTCGTTAACCCACGCGTTAATGAAATCTGTAAATCTTCTTCAATTTCAAAATCTTGTGTTTTAACTCTTAAGAAATATATCCACCGCTCAAATGCAAACCACAAAACAACCACACTCATTAAGCCAAGAATGCCAAAAATGCCAAAATCTAAGTATGTTTTAAGAAATTCAATCATTGATTTGTGTACCTGATAGTGTGTTTTATCTTTATTCTAATTTACTGGGGTAATTCTTCAAGTTAAACAAAGAAATAATCGCCAAAGTGGGGAATGCTTCTTACAATTTTTTGAAATACAATCTTGTAAATAAGACGGGGGTGCAATTTAGCATTATACGATTATTCTTTTAGGATTGTTTTCTTTACTGAGGTAATACAAGTCTCGAACAACATCGACACCTCTTTCGGAGTTGTAGCGATATACTTTATTGCCCTTGTGGGGCTACTAAAGCAATCTTGTAAATAAGGCGGGGGTGCCATTACAAAACATGCCTCTAGTGTTGTTTATATGTGCGTTAAAGCCTAGTTGATTTTTTTGTTTAGATTCATCGCTTGCATAATATCCATCACGACGACTTTAACGGTTTGTTCTGTACCATTATCAAAGCTTAGTTTAAGTTCTACACTATCGCCAGATTTCATTCCTTTTTTTATGCCAAAAAGCATCATATGGTAGCCACCGGGTTTTAGTACAATTTCTCCTTTTGCAGGAATTGTGATCTTCTTAACTCGACGCATTTCCATTATGCCGTCCACTTCAGTATGTTGATGCAGCTCGACTTGTTTTGCTATATCACTGTTGACTTTATAAAGTGAAACATCGGTATCGCTATTATTTTCTAACATCATAAAAGATGCGGAAATAGTCTGCCCTGGAGGCATTTCTCTGATATAGGCATCGCTTACAATGATACTGCTTTGTTTTCCTGCATAGTCTTTATCGGGTGTTACAACGAGAGACACTGCCGCTTTTTTGTTACTTGAACATCCTTGTTCTTCGCAAGAGTTAGCGTAGCTAGTCGTGTTAATGGAAAATAATATAAAGCAAACTTTAGTGATTAGGCTAGTTAGAGCGCTATAAGATGTAATGGGTTTCAAAATTGTTCTCCAATTGTTGCCAGTTGAATGCACTAAAAAAATACCTTTTTATTGATTATGCAAACGACTTCATAATAAATCTATATTCAGAATACAATGTATTCATAAAGGATTATATAAAGTATGGTTTTAAATCGGCTATAATTCGGCAAATATTATTATTTGTAACAGTAGGAGAGAATTATGTCAGATCCAGTAACAGTTGAACTAGGTAAATATGAAGCAATCGACGGTATCCATTGTGGCGTTACCATCGATTACCAAGTAACGTGTGGTGGTTATACTACTGTACTTGAAAATGATGGTGATGAGTTCACATTTGAGCGTCATGGAATCACTGTTAAGCGCAATGAGAGTGACGTTACGTTTACAAAATAAAACGTAAGAATAAGATCCGGGCTTTCGTTTGTGTATGAAAGCGAAAGCCCACTTTTTCTTAACCTTTCCAGCCGGGAGGGTTAATAAGATAAGACCAAGCTTCTTTGATGTTTTTTGTATCCCGTAAATCCTTAATTAAAAACATCCACTCATAAAAGTTAATGGTGATCGGATTTGCTGAATCAATATCTTTAGTTAAACCATAAATTACCCTTTCTTCTTCAGCTTGATACGTTCCAAAAACCCTATCCCAAATAATCAGTATTCCACCATAGTTTTTGTCGATGTATTGTGGGTTTGAACCATGATGAACACGGTGGACTGATGGTGTATTGAAAATACCATCCAACCTAGAACAATATTGGCTACGGTAGATTCAAGATAAACTATATTACAAGGGAGTACTCACTAATTATGTAAAAAAGGCGGGGGTGCCATTATACTTAGATGAGGTATAAACCAGAATGGTTTTTCTATAAGATGACTTTTATTTAATCAAGATGCAAACCATAATACAAATGGTCAAAGTCACCACTATCAAGTTCTACAATAGCGGGCATGCGCCCCCATTCTTTAAAACCCTTTTTTTCAAGAAGTTTAATGCTGGCATCATTACAGCCAATTAAAATAGCGACCAGTGTTTTTAAATTTAATGCTGAACAGCTGTTAATGGCAGATTCCATGAGCTGTGAGGCAACCCCTTTTCGATGATGATCAAAGTGAATGTAATAGCTAATTTCAGCCGTATGCTTGAGTGCTTTTCTACCATAGCGATAGGAACTAATGGTTAAGTAGCCCAAAATAACATCGGCTTCTTTTGCGACTAGAAGCGGATATTGTTTTTCATTGTGGCTATCAAACCATTGCTGTCTGTCCTCTATAGAGAGGACCTCTGTATCGGCTGTATTTTGACCTGCTCTGATTGCTTGATTATAAATTTCAACAATTTGAGGCAGGTCTTCTTGTGTTGCGGCTTCTATTTTCATCTTAGAGAATTATTTAATCTTACGAGCTTCCAAATAGAATCGTTTTTCATCCGCCTCACCCATTGAGAATGTTTTTCGTGGTAATACACCATCAAAAATAATTGTTTTAAACAGGCTGTTTTTAGAAATAGGAGGAAAGAAGAACCCCATATTTCCTGCTTTAACACCAAGGTCGTCAATAACTTCATCGCCATGGATGAAATCAACTTTACCCCCCACTTTATCCAAATAATCATTTAAAAATGACTCCAGCGTAGCAAGTTCTAAAGTATAAGTAGGGTTATCAATTTGAATGTAGGCATAACCATCAGCATCATTAAATGGCACGATGTGGTTGTTATCAGCTTTCGCGGATTCTGCTTTACTGCTCATATCAGCTTTATTATCACAGCGATGAATACTGCAATTCCCAGAAAAATATGTCTCCATTTCAGCTAATAGTTTTTCTGGTTGAACATCAAAAACCAGACGATGAATTGGTTCAAAGACTAGTCCGTCATCATGAATATTAACCAATTCCACTAAGGCATAGCGTGCTAAATTATCCATGACACTAGAGACATCGTCAGCATCTTCTTTGATTTTCTCCCAAATAGCTTTGGCAGTTGCGAGGGAATGATTACCATCACCCATAGCATATAACAGCACATCGCTATGTTTATCATCTGAAATATTATATTTCTTGGTAAATACTTCAGGTGATGCAAGGTTCTCAAGGGCATTGGCAACCTGTTGGATTAGCTCAGGTGTATCAATAGCATAACCTTTGATATGACCACTTTGCATCATTAATTCAACATTATAAATTTCTTTAGGTTTGTTTTTGAAAAGTGGCTCGATTACGCTACGCTCTGGATCATCAATAAGCACCATAATATGTGGCAGCTCAATGGCAGCATCTTGGCGAACTTTAACGCGCGGTGGCAAACGATCAACTATTGTGCCTTCTGTTGCACGAATTAACGTCTGAGAACCTTTATTAAAGTCATATTGTTCTAAATCAATAGCAACGACAAGACCCTTGCGAGAAGGTGCCTGTGATGTTTTACGGTCAACCAGTACAAAGCCTTTATTTGGCATGGCGGTTAAAACATTCTCATCAAGATACTGCTGCATACTCGCATTGATATTTGCAATACGCTGATCGCCATTATCATCCTCAAGATAAACCTCAGGAAAAATCACATTCAAACTGGAAGGTGATCCATCTGTGATTTCTTTAGCCTTATTCCAGTAATCGGGTTGCGAGGTATACTGATCACAGGCAACTACCGACCATTTATGCAGGTCTACCTTTTCGCTGGGTAATAAAATCTCTGGAACCTGTAAGCCTATCTTGTCAAAATTCATAATGTTTCCTGATTGTGATTTATGTGCTTATTATATTGATAGACGCTTATTTATCCAACTAAAAAGCATTTTTCACTTCTGATTATGGCTAAGAATACTGTCAGCTTAAAAAACTATATGGCACCCCCCACTTATTTTCATAATTGTAGAGCAGCTATTCGCAGCTATTAATAATAACTGTACTAGAATGTAAGGTGAGGCACTTCAAATGTTTAAGACAATTATAATAATCAGTATTTTGTTTTTCCAAACACTTTCGTATGCGGATGAGAATTGGAGGCTGATTAGAGAAGAACAGGATATTCAGGTCTATAGCCGTGATAATACGGATTTATTATTAAAATCAGTTAAAGGTGTGGTGAAAATACAGGCTTCTATGGATGACTTATTAGAGGTTCTGGCGGATACTAAAACCTGTTCACAATGGCTGTACCAATGTAAATTTTCACGTACTATAAAGCAGCCAAGTTTTGTTGAGCGATATGATTATATTGTGACCGATATGCCCTGGCCCGTTTGGGATAGAGATGTGGTGGTGCGTTCGGTTTTTCAACAAAATAGAGCCACTAAGCAGGTAGAGATCAAGTTTAGTTCATCACCTAATTCTGTGCCTCTAAAGCCTGGCTTAGTCAGAGTAAGAAGGATGGAGGGACGTATGTTGTTGACACCTCAAGGGAAAAAAACGGTACAGGTGATCTATGAAGTGAGTGTTGATCCTGCTGGTAAAATTCCGAAATGGTTAGTTAATCAAACGGCTGAGGATTTTCCTTTTTATTCTTTGAAAAAGCTGCGTGACTTATTCGAATAATTTTTAATAGAGTTTTGAGAAAAAATGATTAGAAAATTCAGCATACTATTTAGTGGTTTTTGCTTAGTGTTTGTCAATCTAAATACAGCATTAGCAAAAGAAGCGCGATATCCAGAGTTTGGCAATGGTCGAATTCCTCAAGAACTTGTAAAAGCGCAGGAATATATGGTTTCGTCCGCTAACCCCTACGCCAGTGAAGCAGGAATGAGAATCTTAGCCAAAGGGGGTTCAGCCATTGATGCTGCGATTGCTGTACAGATGGTTTTGAATCTAGTTGAACCAGAATCCAGTGGAATAGGCGGTGGCGCGTTTGCTCTTTATTGGGATAAGACAAATAAAAAGCTAAGCAGCTATGACGGTCGTGAAAAAGCCCCAATGAAAGCAGATGGAAAGCTATTCCAACAAAATGGCAAGAATATGAATTGGTGGGAGGCACTTGCGGGTGGTCGTGCGGTTGGTGTTCCTGGCGTATTGGCGATGCTGGAAAAAGTCCATAAAAAGTATGGCAAATTGGAATGGGCGGAGCTATTTGAAGATGCCATTTTATTATCAGAGCAAGGCTTTGAAATTTCACCGAAACTGGCGCATTCAATAGCGCATAAAACCAACCCAGCATTGGGGCGCTATGAAAGTGCATGGCAGTATTTCTTTCCTAATGGTGTACCGTTAAAAGCAGGTGTAATGAAGAAGAACCCTGAGTTAGCGATGACATTTCGACGTATTGCTATTTTGGGCTCTAAAGGTTTTTATAAAGGTCAGATCGCGCTGGATATCGTAAAAGCAGTGCAATCAGCTGCGGATAATCCGGGGTTGCTGAGCGTCGGCGATATGACTCAGTATGAAGCGATTGAACGTCCGCCTGTTTGTGCAAAATATAAATCTTATAAAATCTGTGGAATGGGGCCTCCGACTTCAGGTGGAATGACGGTTATTCAGATGCTTAAACTACTAGAAAATAAAGGTTTGAGTAAACTGGAGCCAATGTCAGTTGAGGCTGCACATCTGTTTTCTCAAGCTGGCAGATTAGCTTATGCAGATCGTGCAAAATACATGGCAGATGCTGATTTTGTAAATGTGCCTGTAGAAGGTCTAATTAATGCTGACTACCTAACACAGCGAGCTAAGTTAATTGATGATGAAGACATGGGCAAAGCCTCAGCAGGCATTCCACCTAATGCTGAGAAGAATTGGAAAACATCGGAATCTCCTGAACAGGCTAGTACCACACACTTCAGTATTGTCGATAAAGAAGGGAATGGATTTTCAATGACTTCCAGTATAGAAATGGCATTTGGTTCGACATTGATGGTAAGAGGATTTTTGCTTAATAATCAACTTACAGACTTTTCTTTTAGTGAGGAAAAAGATGGTGAAAAAATAGCTAATCGTGTGCAGGCAGGAAAACGCCCGCGCAGTTCAATGTCACCCTTTATGGTTTTTGATGATCAAGATAATCTGCTAATGTTAATTGGTTCACCTGGTGGCAGCCGTATCATTAACTATGTTGCTAAAACCTTGCTGGGTGTTTTGGAGTGGGAAATGGATATTCAAACTGCGATTAGTATGCCGCACTATGTTAACCGTAATGGCAGTACAGATCTTGAAAAAGATACGGCTGCAGCAGACTTAAAAGATGATCTGGAAGCCTTGGGACATAGTGTCAAAGTTAGAGATTTAAATTCTGGATTACACGGAATTTTGATAACTAAAGATGGACTAGAAGGCGGTGCTGATCCACGCAGAGTAGGGCGTGTATTAGGCAAGTAATTGAAATCACAGCATATCTGCCTTCTTAATGGGCACCCCCGCCATTTTTACAACATTGAGGTTTATTTAAGTCTAACTGTTGATAAATGCTCGTTTTAAGCAGGTAGGCTGCTGGTGTTCAAATTTTACTTGCTACGTTATATGGCTTACCGCGTTAGCCATAATGGCACCCCCGCCATTTTTAGAAGATTGTTCCGAGTCGTGCACTTACTTAGCCAATAAAAAATGGCTGGGGCTGTCATTAAGATGTCTCATTCAAGCAAGTAGTATTTAATTATTTTGTTTTAAAATGCAGCTTTTTATAGTCTATCCTTTAGTATGATTCTTGAAGCACTAAAAAGCACCTGGTCTTTATTTTTAGGCATGGCATTCCTAATGCTGGGTAATGGTTTGCAAGGTACTCTGATCAGTTGGCGCGCTAACTATGAGGGGTTTGAGCCTAGCACGACCGGCCTGATTATGACCTCTTACTATTTGGGCTTTTTTTTCGGATCACTTTACACTACGCGGTTGATTAATCAGGTGGGCTATATTCGTGTTTTTGCGGCATTGGCATCATTGGCTTCTACTGCTGTATTGATTCAGATTATTTTTATCTCTCCTACGGTGTGGTTGTTAATGCGTTTATTGTCTGGCTTTTGTTTTGCTGGCATCTACGTGGTGGTTGAAAGTTGGTTAAATGCGCGAAGTGATAATCAAACACGCGGTCAAATATTGTCTTTTTACATGTTTGTCTCGTTTGCAGGCTTATCGGGTGGGCAACTACTATTAAAAGTTGCTGATCCGACCAACTTTAGCTTATTCCTATTAACCTCTATTTTATTGTCTTTGTCATTAATTCCAATTCTTATTTCTCGCATAAAAGTGCCAGAAATTAAAGAGAATGAAGGAATGAGTGTCCGCAAACTATTTAAAATCGCACCAGCAGGTGTAGTTTGTATCGCATGGAATGCTATTGCTCAAGGTTCCATGTTTGGTATGGGAGCAGTGTATGCCGCAAATGCAGGAATGGATATTAATCAGACTGCATTATTTATGAGTAGCTTCATAGCGGTAGGGGCAATTTTTCATTGGCCTCTGGGGTGGCTTTCAGACAAGATAGATCGACGTATTGTGATAGTTGGTGCAAGCATTATATCGGTCATTATCTCAGTATTCTTGTACTTTATGGATAATCAGACTCTGGTGTTTATCATTACCTTTGGCATGTTAGGTGCTTTTGTTTTGCCCATTTATTCCTTGGGTGTCGCGCATACTAATGACAGACTCAAGCCATCACAAATGACTCATGCCAGTAGCACGATTGTACTGCTTTACGGGATAGGGTCAGCAATTGGCCCACTCAGTATGGGCTATATTTTAAATGAACTGGGAAATTCTTACTTTTTTATCTATATTGGAATTACAAATGTACTGATTGCTATCAGTGTATTTTACTACATGATACAACGTGAGGCAGTACCTGATGAAGAGCAGGGTGATTATCAACTTGTTCCCTCAAGAATCACTGCGGTAGGCATGGAAGCTGTAGCAGAAGAAGCTGAGGAAACAATTGAGCAGTAAATTTTTTATTTAAAGCTTAGCCACACCTGAATCTCTAGCTGCTTGTGAAATAGCCGCAGGCAGTCTTTCTGGTAAGCGTGGATCAAGTGGCGTAGGAATAATATATTCAGGGCCAAATTCCATTGATGTTTTGTTATAAGCTTTAAGAACTTCATCTGGGACAGGTTCTTTGGCAATGGCAGCTAAGGCTTTAACCGCCGCCATTTTCATCTCAGTATTGATATGTGTTGCACGAACATCTAGTGCGCCTCTGAAAATAAATGGAAAGCCTAAGACGTTATTAACTTGATTTGGGTAATCACTTCGGCCTGTCGCCATAATAATATCTGGGCGAGCCTCATGTGCGATTGCAGGATCAATTTCAGGATCTGGGTTTGATAAGGCAAATACAATCGGGTTATCTGCCATTGCTTTAAGTGACTCAACATCTAATAAATTGGGGCCAGAAAGACCAATAAAGACATCGGCATCAGTACAAGCATCTAATAAAGTGCGACTTTCTGTTTCTAGTGCCCATTCCTGTTTGTATTTGTTTAAGTCATCACGACCTGAATGAATCACACCTCCACGATCTAGCATAAACAAATTATTTTTATCGGCACCTAAAGAGGTGAGAACTTGCATCGATGCAATCCCTGCAGCACCTGCGCCAAGGCAAACGATTTTCGCTTCAGAAAGCTCTTTACCCTTTAATTCTAGTGCATTAAGTAATCCCGCTGCAATAATTATGGCTGTACCGTGTTGGTCATCATGGAAAACAGGAATATCGAGTTTTTCCTCAAGAATACGTTCAATCTCAAAACAGTGTGGTGCGGCAATATCTTCAAGATTTATACCACCAAAAGTTGGCGCTATATTTATCACTGTTTTAATAAAGTCTTCAGGTGAATCTGCATTTACTTCAATATCAAAAACATCCACATCAGCGAAGCGTTTGAATAAAACCCCTTTTCCTTCCATGACGGGTTTGCCCGCCAAAGAACCTACATTGCCTAGACCTAGAACGGCTGTTCCATCCGTTATTACCGCTACTAAATTACCTTTAGCTGTGTATTTATAGGCATTCTCTGGGTCTCGCTCAATTTCTTTAACAGGTTCCGCTACACCAGGCGTGTAAGCTAAAGAGAGGTCTTTTTGGGTTTCGGTGGGTTTGGTTATTTGAATCGCAATCTTTCCCGGTTTTGGATAAAGGTGGTATTCAAGTGCTTCTTTTTTTAGCGTGTCATCTGACATTTCTTTTCCTTGTTTGACAACGGTTATTATTGGGCTAATGAGAAGCCCTTTTAATTGATTACTTTAATTAAACGTCCTCTTACAGGCTGCCCTTTGGGAAACATACCATTGAGTAGACGTAATCGTTGCTCACCAACTTTACTGCGGCGTGCAAGCTTAGCATAGGTCAATCCTGGCGTTGTTGCAGTGCCAACGACTATACGGCCGTATTTATTTTTACTAATGCGGTATTTTATGCCATTAATTTGGCGTAAATAGCGATCATGTCCTTCATCTTTAGAGCCGGAGGTTTGGTATTTTTTGGCTTCATTGATAACCTGTTGTAGACGACGATCATTACTTGGATGTGAAGAAAATACGCCGTGGTATACCCGTGGTTTACGACCTTCTTGGCGTGCTTGATATTTTTCAAACTCTTCTTGTGCTTTTAAAACACTTACAACTTTAATCATGTTTTGTGGTTGATAACCAATACGCGCAAGATATTCTGCCCCGAGGCGATCAGCTTGTAGTTCATGATCACGACCATAGCCACTTAGTAAAGCTCTACCAAGTTGATTATATTGTTTACCAGATCCTGCACCGCCTTTCTTTGATAAGACGCTGACTAATATGGCACTGGCCATTCCTGCACTTTGTTGTTTTACACCATGTCTGGCAGTGACATGTCCAATTTCATGTCCTATTACACCTGCTAGTTCTGCTTCTGAGTTTAGGTATGCCATTAAGCCTGTGGTGATATAAATAAAACCACCGGGTAAGGCAAACGCATTTACGCTAGGGTCATCTAAAACGGTGAAGGTATATTTCAGTCCTTTACGGTGACTTTGTCGAGCTAGTTGTTGGCCAATATTATTGACATAAGATTGAAGGCGAGGATTATTTAAACGTTTCTTCTTTTTAAGAATGCTACGGTGTGCCTGAGCCCCCATTGAAAGCTCTTGTTGTTCGGATATAAGGGAGAAGTCTTTTCTTCCTGTAACGGGGTTTTTTGAGCACCCTGTAACAGATATTAAAGTGGTGACGAGAAGGCTAGTGATTAGAATTTTGAGCTTCATTGATTTCTCCTTAAATGTGACACGGGTTCTGTATACTTAAAGACCCTAGTGGAACTATTAAATTCATATAATTTTGTAAAATAAAAATATTATTAGTAGTGTAGATAATAAACCTAAAAATAGATTAATATAACATTTACAAATATCAAAGGGAGTGTTAATTCGACACTATTAAATTAGTGCTTAATATAATGATGCGTTGTTTTAACTTTATAAAACTAATAATGGTCGCTTTTTTACTTTCAGGAAGTATTGCGTCCGCATGGTTTGATTGCAACTGGTACTACCGCTCTGAAGTAGTTATTACAGAGCTAACGGGATCTAATCTCACAGACTATCAAGTGCTAGTTGAGATAACAGCAGCTGATATGCACGCTGATTATGATTGGAGTAGTGTCGGGCAAGACTTACGTGTGCTTGATAGCAATGATTTAACTGAGATAGAATATTATATTCAGACTTGGAATGCAGCAACTAAGACAGCAAGGATATGGGTTAAAGTCCCTTTGTTGCCTGCAAGCTCCAATAAAACAATCTATTTTTATCATGGTAATACAGCAGCATTAACGACTAGTACTGCAACCATTACGTTTACAGAGCCTGGAATTAAATTTCATACCAGAAACTCTACTGCCAACCCAAATAATAAAGCGGCAGCCTTCAATTTCTTTAATGCCGCAACAGATGGTGTTCCAGGATATGGTTGTAAATTCATAACAAACTTTACTAATATCAGTAATAAGAACCAATTTACACCATCGACTAATATGAACTTTGGGGCTTATTCAGAAACATTTTTCGAAGTGAAGCCCTCCGAAGTTGGTTTATGGTCAGTTCGCTATGGCGCAGATTTTGGTAGAGGTGGTGCTTTATTTGTCGATGGCGTGGCATTGGAAGAGGATTGGAATAATGATCTTTGGTGGGCGGGTAATTGGGGGCATGCGGATGTCCTGCAAGGATCCATTTCGTTGTCAGCAGGGCATCATCAATTGGAAATAATTGGCTTTGAAGGCTGTTGTGATGGGGGCTTAACCGTACAGTTTAGAAAGCCTGGAGGTGCTTACCAAACCTATTCTACAGCAAATATTGATATTCTTAGTCGAAAGTGCCCCACCATTGAACCTACTACAGCTTTCTCTACGAAAACATTTTTCCCTCCATCATTAAATATTAGTAAAACATCTGAAGTTAGATCTGACCCAGTAAATTTAACCAATACGCCAAAGCGAATTGTAGGCGCAAGGATAGAATATTCAATTACAGTTACTAATTCAGGTTCACCTATTGATGTTGATAGTATTCATATAAAGGATCCTGTGCCTGCAAATACTAGTTTGCAATTAGCTAATGGAGATTTTACTTTTTCAGAGGGTTCACCTGCAAGTGGACTAAGCTTTGTCTACTCTGCTTCTAATAACTCTGCTGATAATGTTTCATTTTCAAAAAATGATGGAACAGACTATACATTTCAGCCAGTAATTATTGGCAATAATACCAATAGTTTAATTACAAACTTCCAACTTTCACCCTCGGGGCGATTTGGTTGTTCAAATACCACTCAGCCTACTCAATTTACTTTAAAATATAATATAATTATCAATTGATACTTTGTGCGAGTCTCTCTATGCATGGCATCCCCCCCCTTTTTGAAGAATTATAGATTGGTATACTTTTATTGTGAATGGAATTTTTCACGATTCATTACCTTCTTCTGCCATAATTATTAACTATACCTTTGGCGTTTTAGGAGCAGGTGTAAATCGCAGTTGTACTGGGTAATTATGCGACTTATTCGAGATCAACTAAGATTTCACAAGTAGGTTAATTTGAACTACAATTGAAATAGGTATAAGGGAGATTAATGAGTGAATTATCATATTGGAGAGTATGAAATAAGAACAGACACCCATGAGCTATTTCACAATAGTAGCCCACAGAAAGTCGAGCCCCTCACTTTTAAACTTCTGTTGTTTATGCTACATCACCCAAATCGTGTACTTTCTCGTGATGAATTAATTGGAGGAGTATGGAAATCTCAGGTTATTTCAGACTCAGCTTTAAATGCAACGATCTGTGCTACTCGGCGCGCTATTGGAGATAATGCAAGTAAACAAAACTGTATTAAAACAGTATCAGGTGAAGGTTATCGGTTTATAGCAGATTTCACTTTTTCTGAAAATCGACCAGAGCAATTAATAGAAAGTGACAGTTACTTAGATAAGAGTAATGCGAATGAATTGCCTATTAGAAATGAATCACTAATACCATTACAAATTCCCGATAAACCTTCTCTTGCCGTGATGGATTTTATTGATCAAAAGCCAAGTGAGAATAGTCAATTTTATACGGAGGCTATTACCACTGAAATCAATTCAGGTTTAGCAAGGATTTCTCATTTATTTGTCATTGCTAGGCCCTCGGCATCGAGAGTAACTAAACTAAATCTAATCCCCACTGAAATCAGTCAATGCTTAGGGGTTCGTTATTTGATCTATGGATCAACATTTATTACATCAAATAATATCAGTATTACACTGTCCATCGTTGATGCCGTTAACAATGAAGAAATATGGTCAGATCATTTTAGTCACAGCTTTGATGATGTATTCCTGATTCAACAAGAAATCATTCAAACCATTATTACATGCGTTGATAGAAAAATAGAGCAAAGAGAAATAGAACGGGCTTTTTTAATACCCACCGATAACTTAAACGCTTGGGAAAATTATCACCGTGGCTATTGGCATATGAATAGAACCACGAATAAAGATGTAGATTCCGCACAGAATTATTTTAAAAATGCTATCAAACAAGACGCCAGATTCGCACGTGCTTATGCTGGCATATCTTACACGCATACCAGCCGATGTTTGCTACAGCACGAAAAAATCACTCCTAGTGATAACGATATACTGCAATCAATTGAGTATGCACAACAAAGTATTGATTATTGTAGCCATGAAACTATGGGAGCAATGACCTTAGGCAGAGCTAGATTATTTTCAAGTCAAGTTTCTAGATCTTTACTAAGTTTTGATAGGGTAATTAACCACACACCGAATAATAGTTTATGTTTTCTATTTAAAGGTTTGGCTTTATCTCGATTAAATAATCAAGATAAAGCACTGCAATCCTTAAAATGTGGTGAGCGCTTGAACCCTTTACATTCTATGGCTAATGTATCTCATCACATAGCACTAGCGATGATACTGCACAGACAAAAAAAATATCAAAAAGCTGTTAATGCTTGTCTTATAGCAATCCACTCTAATGAGAATTACTATCTATCGTATGCAGTTGCTGCAGGGTGTTTGCAATTAGCGGGAAATACAGAAAAAGCACAGGAGTATGCGAGACAAGCATTAAAGATTTTGCCTAAATGTACAATAGATTCATGTGATCGAACATTTCCTGTTAAAAAGCAGCCAAGAGAAATTTTTATTAATGCACTAATCGCTGCTGGTATCCCAAAGGCAGGTTGAGCTTGTTATGAAACAGAACTTACACGAACTCATTAAAAGTTTTTTTAACGCAGTAGAAGCCAAAGATGTTGATGCTGTTATGGCATTTTTTCATGCTGATGCTGAGTTCCTTGATCCACATTACCCCAATGTACATATGAAAGACAAAGACCAGATTTACAAAGGGGTGACTTGGGGACTAAACGGGGTAAAATCATTTAACTTTAGCGAAATGAATTACTTTGAAAATAAAAATGGAAGCAGCGCATCGATTGAATATGACACCCATTTAGAACTAAAAAATGGACAAAAACTCCGTTACCAGCAGGTTTTTATTATTGAAACAAAAGACGGAAAAATAAGCCGTTGCCAAGCCTATGAGACCTACGGCCCACATGGGATGCATAAGGTCATGCTAATGGTGACGCGGTTGATTCATCGCTTTGGTAAAGGTTAGTGTTGTTTTGCAAAAAGCTAGTTAGTTAGCGTCCACAAAGAACGAAAACTTCCTCCACCTAGCAGGCGAGCGATGTCCTGAGCGGAGTCGAAGGGGGAGGAGGTAGGAAAGTCTTAAATCTTTAAATCTCCTTTGCCAGAGGGTGCCGCAAAAATCCCATCGTAGGTTGGCGCTGAGCTTCGTTCCTCAGCGCCAACCTACATATTTTTTTACAATAGCCTCTGCCAAAGAGGAGGGTTTTTGAATCGCTTTCATATTTTCATCTAAAGATCGGGTCGGTTTCAACACACCTAACCGCCTAAATTCTCCCTATCTGTTAAATCGTACTTAATGTATAAGTCAATACATCGGTAAATGTACCATTCCTCCCAGTACCGTTAAAATAAGCCTTAATCTTTTGATAAAAAGAAGTATGATTGTTCTCAAACTTGGAAATTCTCTGAGTCTTCAGCATTCAACATCAGGTATTCTTTCCAGTAAATGGCTGAACAGTTTTTCAGCATTTTTATGCCCTTGCATTGCAGCTAAACTAATCCATTTCATTGCTTCGTCTTCATCTTCTGTAATTCCACTACCATCTAACAACATAACGCCTAACCAATATTGTGACTCAGCATTACCTCTTTTGGCAGTTTTTTGGTACCAGCTGACCGCATTACACCGATCATTATAATTATTACTCTGTCTTAATTGTGTCACACTTTCCTGAGTTATCGGTGTTTTATCTTGAGCCGCTGAATAAGTATTGTTATGTGGGGAGTCATCGGCACTGCAAGTGAGCGTTGAAGCCAGTATTGTCGAAGCAATAGAGGTAATTACTTTTTTTGAATATAAGTTGTTGCTCTTTTTTGTATTTGTCGAGGCTATTCTCAAACTTAGAAAAACTGTTGCATCTGTTACCGCTTTAATCTGGTGAAGATTATCAAGAATTGGTAAAGCTACACTGCTATTTCCGCTATTTAATAATTTGGTTAAATTGTTACTTCTTAAGGAAAATAGATCAAATCGTGATCGACTCCTAATAGCCAAACACCCATTAACGACATAGATTAAAGCTAATTTTTCAGGGTGCGCATGCATTGGGATTTCTATACCTTTTGGCATAATATGCAATGCTAGCTTAATAGTATCTTCATCAACTAGCTTAATACAACGATGTCGGTAACAGGAGTGGTCATAATTACTTAACCTAAAAATTTTTTGTTGTTGATTGCAGATGCGGTTACAAAAGCGACTGATAGCATCAATGCTCTCTTGCTTTTCTCCCTTATTTGCATAAATTTGCAGTATATAGTCACAAACTTTCTGCAGTTTATCTAGTGCTAAATTTGATGAGTTTAATTCAGCTTTTAACTTTGAATATAATGTTGGAGATTCCATTTTGTTATTCCAATGAATGTTCGGGTTTGATGACACTCTAAACAACCGAACACAAAAGAAATGTTAATAAATCACACTTAATCAGAGGCTCCTTAAAAGCCTTGACCAAATCTATTTTTTTTGGAACATTTTAAAGTCATTTTGAGTCACTTGATAAGACCAAGGTAAACCTTGTTTTTTCCAGCCGTTGACTACACGTTTACCTTTGTTATTACCTTCCTTTGCTTTGTCTCCTTCAAACCCTTCTACAATGGTATAAACCTTAGAGTAGCCTTTTGCTGTTAATACATTTACCGCTTTAGCGCTGCGCTTACCTGAACGACAAAGTAGGATAATGGGGGTGTTTTTAGTTAGTTTTTTTAAATCGAGTAATTTGTTGAAATCAGAAACAAAGCTTTCATTTGGAATTTTTTTAAAAAAAGACTTGTCTGAATCCCATTGATTAAAGTCAATGTTCATAAATGGAATATTAATATCGATATTGTCTGGTTTACCTACGAACACGAGCTCGGCTGGTGTTCTGATATCGACAAAAAGCAAACCATTATTCTTTTTCTTTTTTAAATAGTATGCCTCTTGAGCAGATAAATAATACTCAGCTATCGTCTGCTTGCTTATTGATTTTGGTTTTTCGGCAGCTGACAAAGATAAAGCCACTATAAAACTTGAAATAACTATCGTTTGTTTATATCTATTTAGATTGTTTAAACTCATCGTAATCTCCTTCGCTAATTTCCATACAGGTTTTTTTATACAAAGTAGTGTTTAAACCCAACCGACAAGTTGCGCATCTACACCTTTCTCTTTAACACTATCTAACACATTTAGAGCTTTTGTAGCGTGGTGATCAAAACTCACTATCATTAAATGTGGTCTTTTTTTATGTAGTTTTGCGGATACTATTCCTTGTACTTTTTTTAGATCTTTGGTTAATCGATTTTGTTTTTGAATGTCTAACTCTTCTTTAATATGAATGACTATGTCACTAGAGTTTTTCATAAGCTTCCTCACTTGGTGGTATTATTAATCTATTATCGATACGATTAGCCAATTAACATTGCGTAATTAACTAATGTAAAAATACTAGTAAATAAATCTCGATGAGACTTTAAGGTAACCTTGTGGTTTTCTTGTGATTAGCTTGCTTAATGTAAACCCTCTACAAAATCATATAGATTAATCTGGACTTCTTATGTTGACGATAGTCATTATTTTGCTTGTTGCTCTAATCATCTTTGCCCCTTCATGGTGGGCAAAAAGAACCTTTGAACGCTACTCGAATAAGCAGGATCATATTCCTGGAACAGGGGGTGAGCTTGCAAGGCATTTATTGGATCGTTTTGACATGCCTGATGTTGAAGTGGAAACGACAGAAGAGGGGGGAGACCACTACGATCCTGAAAGTAAAACAGTTAGATTGTCGGAAAGGAACTTTAACGACAATTCATTAACGGCAGTTGCAGTCGCGGCTCATGAGGTCGGGCATGCTATTCAGGATAATGAAAAGGAAGCTAAGCTGGCGTTGCGTACCACGTTGGTCAAACTAGCACAGACAAGTTCTCGTATCGGCTCAGCGATAATGATTGTTACACCTATTATATTAATTATCACTCGTAGCCCTGGTGCAGGTTTGTTTTTTATTTTGGCAGGTTTATCGAGTATTGCTGGGGCAAGTATTGTGCACCTAGTGACATTACCTGTAGAGATAGATGCAAGTTTTGGGAAAGCTTTGCCTATTTTAAAAGCAGACTATATTCGAGAAGAGGATATCCCAGCCGTTGAGAAAATATTAAAAGCGGCAGCATTAACCTATGTGGCTGCATCATTAATGAGTATCTTAAATGTCTGGCGCTGGATTGCTTTGTTAAGAAGATAGTTTATTTTGCCTAAATAAGTGATATGGCACCCCCGCCTTTTTTGAACAATTGTTGTGTTGGGGTATTGATAATACAAAAAAAGCACCCTGAAGGTGCTTTTTTGATGAGAATAGAAAAGTTATTCTATTTTAATGCATTTATGTATTTCTCTAAACGATCTTTACCCATAGCAAGAGAGCTAGAAATCTCTTTTGCCGAATTTACTGCAGCATCTTGATTTGTTGGGTTACCAGCAAGAATAACACCAAACATTCCCAATGCTTTGTGTGGTTCACAAGAGTAAATATAAAAACCTTCTTTATCAATTGTGACAGAAACTTCTTGTCCAATAGCGCCTTTCCAAGGTGTTGCACCTTCTGGAGTAAAGCTAGAAACAGCATTATGGCCTGAATCTGTAGGAATAAACTTTACAGTATCGCCAACAGCTACCTTAAGTGAGGCTGGATCAAAAACCATGATGGCGCCATCTTTTCCTGAGTTAAGCATTTTTACTTCATGCGTGGTACCCACTGCTTTTTTATTGTCTGTTGCAGGCACTGTTTCAGTAGCTGTTGCTAGCACAGGTGCCACGGGTGTATTTGGAGTTACTGGTTGAGTGGGTGCATTAAGTTCTTCTGTTTTAGAAGTGGTTTTTTCCTTTTTTACTTCTTGTGGCACCTCTGAAGTAGCTTCAGGTGTTTCTTTAGCTACGGGTTCTTCACTGCCTAAGTCGAACCCCGTCTCCGTGGCCATATAACGAATAGCTGCTTTAAGTTCTTCATCGCCAATATTTTGTCCACCACGAGCTGGCATAGCGCCTTTGCCGTTAATTGCAGTGTTCATTAATGAGTCTAGTCCAGCGGCAATTCTTGGCTCCCAAGCTGCTTTATCTCCAACCTTAGGAGCACCAGCAGCACCTGTATTATGACATGCAGCACAAACCGCTGTATAAACTTCTTTTCCTGATCTTGTCGCAGAAGATGCACTTGCTGCAGGAGCATCTGATGTAACAGATACGCCCACTGGCTTTAGGTTATTGGAAGCGGCTTTAACCAAGTAAGGGCTGGCATTAACTTCGCCCTTAGTTGAGTTTCTTTTGACTGTATTTATTAAGCTTGAAACAAGAATGTAAACAACTGCTAAAAGAGCAACCGCACTGACGAGAAAAATTAGCTTGCTAACGAAATCAACTTTTGGGGCTTGGCTTGCCATAGTAACTCCAGAATCACTTTAAAATTTAATTGGTGCGGAATTATATGTAAAAACACTAATATACTCCACTTTTTATTTTGAAACTGTTACGCAGATATGTATAAATTGACGTGAGTCATTATTCTGTGGCTCTGATAGCGCTTTTTTTTTATGAATTGTCGAGTAAATTTATATTAAGTTTCTTCAAGTGAGTATAGTCTAGACTAGACTGGTTTATAATCAATAATAGTAGGTAGGTGTCTTATGAATTCACATTTATTGCGTATTGTTCCTCTTTTAGTTGTTATGAGTATTTCCTTTGATGTGATGGCATTTGATAAATCTAAACTAACAAAAAAATGGCAACATACACCCTTTGAACTATATCTAAGCGCCCAAGAAGCGTACGATATGAAATTGGCAAATCCTGAAAAAGTTTTGCTTCTCGATGTGCGTAACCAAGCAGAACTGCATTACACCGGAATTCCAAATATAGTGGATGCTAATGTGCCTTACCGCTTTGATTCATCAGATTGGAAACTGAAAAACAAGAATAAAGAACTGGTTTCATTCAAAATGCATAAAAACCCTAATTTTGTTAAAGGGGTTGAGAATGTGCTTAAAGCTAAGAATTATACTAAAGAGAGCCCCATTATTATTATGTGTGCAACAGGTAGTCGTGCCCCTTTTGCAACTAGATTACTCCATGAAGCAGGGTTTAAAAAAGTTTATGCTCAAATGGAAGGCTTTGAAGGGCCAAAAGCAAAAAAGGGTGAGTATAAAGGTAGGCGTGTTGTGAGTGGATGGAAAGTTAGCAACCTTCCGTGGAGTTATGATTTACCTGCGACAAAAATGTACTTTAACTTTGAGCCTAAAAAATAAAAATAGGCATCTATATTTTCATAGATGCCTTTATATGACTCAAAGTAAGCTTTTAGTAACCTTGTTGAATTACTCTTTCACATCCTCTTTCTTTATCCACCTTAATAATTTCTACGGGAACAAATACCGTTGAAGGATCAATTCCCTCCATTGGATTTTTTTCATCCCTTAAATATCCTTTAATATGAATATAAGCATCATCTTTTTCCTCAAGACCAAGATCTTTATAAGCTTCTTTCAAATCCTCATAAACACCCGCATCAGCGATATAGTATTTAACACGAGATTTACATTCGAAAAACTCACCAATGCCTCTATAAAATCGAAATTCACCCGTGAACTTAGTTATATCGTAATCACTGTGTTCACCACAGGATGACAAAGTAAGAGTAAGTAATAAATATAATAATTTTTTTTTCATTTACTAAGTTCTGCTTAATTTGGGTTATGGATTTTATCTGATGGCTTTGCACCTGTCGCTGTTGGCATCACAGATCCATGTAAACCTACGCCTTTACTCATGTCTACTTTTTTATCTTCAACAGGGGTCTTAGAGGCAGCTTCGATAGCTTCTTGTTTTGCAACAACATACTCTTTGATTTTAGCAACACCCTTCAAGTTAGGGTCAAGTCTCTGTGCTTCAGCAGCCATTGCTTGTGCCATTGAATATTTTGCATGATGTAAATACGCAATACTTATACCAGCAAATAACTTAGCGTTATCTGGATCATATGTGATTGCATCTTGGTAAGCATCTATTGCTTTTGTTGTCTTATTATTGCTGATGTATAAACCTGCTAAATAAGCATAGTTCTTTTTCTCGTCAGGGTTATCAGCAATTGCTTTTTTGTATTTTATCTCTAATTCTGCTTGTCTAGTTTGATCCTCAGTCCAAAAAGGAGCATCTTTACCCGCTTTTTTGGCTTCAGCATGCGCTTTATTAATCGTCGCCATATCCATTGCTTGTTTATTAGGTGTGTTTGTCACTTCTGCAACAGCCATTTGTGTAAGAGAAATAGCTGCTGATAATAAAATTAATTTAATCATTTTAAACTCTCATATTTTTAATTAAAAAAGTCCTCCCCCATGGTTTTACTGCACATGGAAAGAGGACTTTAATTTACAGCATTATCAAAAATTGATTACTTAACCAATTTCTTTGATTGTGCATCTGCTCTATTAGCATCTAGAGCCGCTTTACGAACAGCTTTTTGTGCATCAGTCATTTTGTTGAGGTACCACATATGATCTGAAGAGTTAAGCGTCTTATCAAGCAGAGTTTGAAGATCTTTAGCAGCCGCTATTTTCTTAGCATCACCAGATTTATGACCTTTGTGGATCAATTTCTCAAGCTCAGGAATGTACTTCGTGTAGAAGTGCTTCGCAAGATCATACGTTCCATGCCAATGTGCATAGTCTGGTGCCATCATTGAAACAGCCATACGAGCTCGACGACCTTCATGATGCCATAATTCAAACCAGATCCAATCAATTTTATTACTGAACTTAGCAGGCTTCAACAAAGGTTTTGATGCTTTGTATAATGCAAGGCCAGGTTTAGCAAATTTCTTGGTATAGAGTTCAATCATTCCATCATATTGAATATAGAAGTTATCAATATAGTTTTCCGTATGACATGCAGAACAAACGTCTTTCATATTATCACGACGCTCTTCCCACCCGATATTTTGAGTCGGTAACCCCATCTTCTTATCACTAACTTCTGGGCGTATAGAGATTGGTGGACGGTTATTCCAAGAGATACGCAAACCAACGTTATGGTTAACATCTTGCTTACGTGTAGCACTCATGTGACATGTTGCACAGGTAGGGCCTTGGAAGTAATCTTCACCCGCAACCCACTTAGGATTATCAAGGTTCATCTCTTGCTCATGTGAAGCAAACTGAATACCATGCTTAGACTCCTC
>CAZWEA010000037.1:0-15046 GCA_964632635.1 uncultured Cocleimonas sp.
TATGAAAAAATCCGTCGCTTGGTTAGAACCTTATTTAGAAGCCGAAAAAGAAGGTTGTGAAGTAAGATCAAGTGGCAAGATATTAATGGCAACCGTTAAAGGTGATGTTCACGACATCGGCAAAAATATCGTCGGCATCGTCTTACAATGTAATAGCTATGAAGTCGTCGATATGGGCGTCATGGTGCCTGCTGAACAAATTCTGCAAAAAGCTAAAGAAGAGAACTGTGACATTATTGGCTTATCCGGTTTAATTACTCCATCACTGGATGAAATGGTGAATCTGGCCAATGAAATGGAACGCCAAGGATTTGAATTACCGCTAATGATCGGTGGTGCAACCACATCAAAAATTCATACGGCGGTAAAGATTGATCCAAAATATCATGGAACTGTCGTTTATGTTGCCGATGCTTCCCGCGCAGTAGGTGTTGCAGGGAACTTAATATCAAATGATAAAAAGGCAGCTTTTCACAAAGAATGCAAAGAAGAATATGATGCCATGCGAATCAAACGCGCTAGCAATCAACGCGTTAAGAAAACGGCTACCTTACAACAAGCACGTAGCAATCCTGTTAAAATTGATTGGCAAAACTATCAGCCTCCAAAACCAGCCATCTTCCAAGGGAAAATTGAGCATGATTTAGTTAAGGGTGATTATACTTTTGAGAAACTAGAAAATGGTTCTGTTATTTTACAATTCGACAATTACCCATTAGATGATCTAGCAGAAATCTTTGACTGGACGCCTTTCTTTAGAAGCTGGGAACTCGCAGGACGTTACCCAGCTATCCTTACCGATGAAGTTGTCGGCGAAGAAGCCAGCAAACTTTTGGTTGATGCCAAAGAGATGTTGGTGAAAATCATTGCTGAAAAGTGGTTAACAGGTAAGGCAGTATTAGGCTTTTTCCCTAGCAATAGTGTCGGTGATGATTTACACCTCTATAACGATGATTCAAGAAACGACATGCACACAACGCTCTACCATCTTCGCCAACAAATGGATAGAAACCCAGCACAAAACCAACAACCCAATTTTTGTCTAGCTGATTACATAGCACCAACTGACTCTGGAAAAGAAGACTGGCTAGGCGGGTTTGCGGTCAGCACAGGTTTTGACATTGAAGAACACATAGAACGCTTCAGAAAAGATCACGATGATTACAATATTATCTTATTAGAAGCACTCGCAGATCGTTTTGCCGAAGCACTCGCAGAAAAAATGCACGAGCTAACCCGCAAAGTTTTTTGGGGATATGTAGCCGACGAAGTACTAAGCAATGAAGAAGTCATAAAAGAAAAATACCAAGGCATCCGCCCTGCACCAGGCTACCCAGCCTGCCCCGAACACACAGAAAAAGGCACACTCTGGGAATTATTAAACCCTGAAGAACGAATTGGTATAAAAATTACTGAGTCATTCGCAATGTGGCCAGCAGCGGCTGTATCGGGTTGGTACTTCTCACATCCAGACTCACGCTATTTTGGTATTGGTAAAATCCAGAAAGACCAAGCCGAAGACTATGCCAAACGTAAGGGTTGGTCTTTAGAGAAAGCAGAGAAATGGTTGGGACCTGTTTTGGGATATGAGACGGATTAAATTAGGATGGCACCCCCGCCTTAATTTGAAGATTGTTTTCAATCTTGCTCTGACTTAATAAATAGCCCAGTTTCACAAACGTTGTTGAGCAATCTGCTTTTAACTAGCCTAATTTACAATCTTGTAAATACACGGGGGGTGCCATACAAAAATTCAGCATAATTTATTATTATATACGCCTTTCTTACGATATTAATAACTCACCATCCAGATAGCATATTCTCAAAATAAACATCTTCTAGAGGTTACCTAAATACATAAAAAAGTAAGGATACTAATAATTTATTGTAAAACTATTAAACTACCCCATACTGTAACGATTGAATAGGAGAAAGCTAATGGATGTAATGGATCGAATTAAAGACGCTGTTGAGAGCAACCCGGTAGTTATTTTTATGAAAGGTACACCTCAATTACCTCAATGTGGCTTCTCAAGTCGTACTTCTGATGCACTTAAAGGTTGTGGTGAAGAGTTTGCTTATGTGAATGTTTTGACTGACCCTGAGATTTTTCAGAATCTACCACGTTATGCTGATTGGCCAACCTTCCCACAGGTTTATATTGCTGGTGAGTTAATTGGTGGCTGTGATATCACTTTGGAAATGTTTGAAAAAGGTGAGTTACAAACTATGGTTAAAGAGGCTAGTAGTAAAACTGCTTAATATTTTTCCTTATAGCACAGCCCTTGGCGGTGCTATAAGTTAACTAATCTGCTCTACAAACCTAAGCTCCTAACCTAAATACCTACTTCAAGGATATCTAATTAAGACTCTATACTACCAAGTAATTGTTTGATGGTTTCATTTTTCACAGAATAAAAAACACGGTTCGCATCCTTTTCTGATTCAACAATTCCCTTGTCTCTTAATAAACGTAGATGTTGTGATACATTACTTTGAGATGTCCCTACAGCTTCAAGAATATCTTGCACACTCATCTTACCTGTACCTAATACACAGAGAATATTCAACCGTAATGGATGAGATATTGCCTTAAAAGAACGCGATGCTTCTTCCATATTTCGGTTCGCTAGGATTCCCCGCATAAATTTACAGTCAGGTGAATCAGTACTATGCTCAGCACTTTGCATATTATACCCTTTATTATTTTCAATTGTCATACTAAGTCCGCCTATATTAGTATAGACTAATATATTAATGCATTATCTGCTCCTTGTCACTACTTTTTATAAATTTAATTATATATCACTGACTTAAGTCAGTTTAGATAATACTAATAAGTGCCTAAAGTCATCTACAGAAAGGCTGTCTGGGGTAAAAACAGCACTGTACTTATTTTTATTTATATCAATATAGTTATTTATTATTAGGTATTTGCCTGCAAAAGTTGAATTTAATAACGTCACAGGGATAGGTGCATCATTTTGATTAAATATTACCCAGTTTTTAGCAGAATCCTGACTGATTTTTATAACAGACTTTTTTAAACTTCTGCCAATATGTAGCCTAAAATTATAGATAGCAGAATATGTTAATAAGACTAATAGTCCAATAATCAAATAAAATGGAATAGATAGAGCTAACAACACGATAGTTATAGCTGCGAGATGAGGAAGCGCTATTAATAGTTTTTTTTGTAGGGATGACTTAACTATTAAGGTAAAAGGTGTATTGTATTGATTTTTTGGCATATTAATGTGTTATCAATATTCAGACATGCTTATAAAATAGTATTTTTTAATAAAGAACATTGACTTAAAATAAGATAATTATAAGGAAAGGCATATTATACTGTGAGACCACAGCATAACTCAGCGGTAAAAAAAAATGAGATAAAATCTTTCTTATTGAGGCATAAATAGCAGCTAACAGCGGGCTATTAGTAATATTTACAACGAACACCAGAAAGATTTTAGCCATTTTCACTCGTCACCTGAGTTATGCTGAAGTCTCACTTTATACATGAATTTACCAACGCTAACACTATGAGTTTGAACGAAGCAGACCCTACAATTCAAACAGCTATTGATTCAACCTTAATCAAAACGTATCAATCAGCTATTGAAAAAGGTGAATTAATTGCTGACCCCTATCAAGAGCCCGTATTGGGTGAATTGCAGCAAGTCTACAATCAATTAATTGTAGATAGCTCATCTCTGCAACAAAGTTCATTTGCGAGCCTATTTATTCGCCCTAAAATAATAAAACAAAGTCATCTCGGGCTGTATATATGGGGAGGTGTAGGTCGTGGCAAAACATTCTTAGTTGACCTTTTTTATAAACAAGTCCCTATCAAAAAGAAACTACGTCTACATTTTCATCGCTTTATGCAACTCGTGCATGAGGAATTAAAATTCCTAGAAGGTATTGAGGATCCATTAGAACAGGTAGCCAGTAATCTTTCAAAAAAAGCACGACTACTGTGTCTTGATGAAATACATGTGATTGATATAACAGATGCGATGCTATTAGGACGACTATTTCAATATCTTTTTCAGAAAGGAGTTATTTTAGTTACAACTTCAAACTTTCCCCCTGATGATCTTTACAAAAATGGCTTACAGCGGGAAAGATTTCTACCTGCGATAAACCTCATCAAAGAACATACTAAGGTTATTGAAATGGGCGGAGGTCTTGATTATCGTAGTAAAGCAATGGGGGAGATATCTCTCTATTATCTTCCGAGCAATAATGTATCTGATGAAATACTCGAAAAACATTTTCATCGGCTTTCAGGTGTAGAGCTTCATCAAGATAGAACTGATATCATTATAAACAACCGCAAAATACCCGTAAGAATGTGGAGTGCAGAAGTTGTCTGGTTTAACTTTTATGACTTATGTAATACTGCACGCTCTACAGAAGACTACTCTCAAATTGCGACCTTCTTCAGAACCGTACTTATTTCTAATATTCCTGTAATGGATGAAAGTATGGATGATGCTGCTAGGCGTTTTATTAATATGATTGATACCTTTTACGACATGCATATCAATCTCATCGTCTCAGCTGATTCAAAACCTGAAGAGTTATATACAGCGAAAAGGCTGGTCTTTGAATTTCAAAGAACCTCAAGCAGAATTAAAGAGATGCAGTCTAAGCACTATATTCTAGACAAAATTATAAGCAAATAAACAAGTCTAAAAATAATACATGGCACCCCCCCCTTTTTTTAATAATTAATGTATTTATGATCTATACTCAAAAACAACAATGCTACTAGGAAATGATAATGTCTTGGGATGATAAGCGTCCACTTTCGCCACATTTACAAATTTACAAACTCCCCCTTTCGGCGAAGCTTTCTATATTGCACCGTGGTACAGGAGGAGCTTTATTCTTTGGTTTAATACTCATGGTGGCCGTATTACTTAGTATTTCAGTTGGTGGCAAGCTGTGGCAAGTCATGCAGACATTTTTAAGTAGTTGGTTTGGCTATTTGATATTAATTGGTTTTACTTTCTCCCTTTATTACCATCTCTTTAACGGAATTCGACATTTGTTCTGGGATATTGGGAAAGGACTCGAATTAAAGCAAGCGAATCAAACAGGAATAGCTGTCCTTGTTGCGAGCATAGGCTTAACCATTATCACTTGGCTCGTTAGTACCTTGGTATAAAGTAAATGAAACAAAATAATCAGAATACTTCTGTGATAGATACAAAAATAAAGGGCTCTCATCATTTTCTAGTGCAAAGAATAACAGCACTTATCATGATCCCGCTTGTACTGTGGTTTTGCATCAGTATTACACTCCTTCCTGAAGCTAGTCATCAGACAGTTACCGCATGGCTAAGATCACCTTTCAATGGCATTATGATGACTCTATTAGTGATTACATCCTTGCATCATGCGCATCTAGGCTTGCAGGTCATTTTTGAAGATTATATTTCAGATACAAATAAACGAACAAAAATAATTACTTTTACTAAGTTTTTCAGCTATTTACTCATGGCTATCGGACTCTACTCAATTTTTACCATTTACTTTGGAGGGCAATGAAGTGCCAGACAAAAATAATAACTATAAAGTCATCCAACATGAATATGATGTGGTCATTGTAGGTGCGGGTGGTGCGGGTTTACGAGCAACATTGGGGATGGCAGCCGCAGGTCTAAAAACAGCGTGTATTACCAAGGTATTCCCAACTCGAAGTCACACTACAGCCGCACAGGGTGGCATGTCTGCAGCACTTGGTAATATGGGTGAAGACACTTGGCAATGGCATATGTATGACACTGTCAAAGGTTCTGACTGGCTCGGTGATCAAGATGCTATTGAGTATATGTGTCGTGAAGCATCCGCAGCAGTGATTGAATTAGAGCATTTCGGGGTTCCTTTTTCGCGCACGGATGATGGCAAAATTTACCAGCGCCCTTTTGGTGGAATGACCACACATAATGGTGAAGGTGTTGCCCAACGTACCTGTGCAGCAGCGGATAGAACGGGTCATGCCATTTTGCATACGCTGTATCAACAATCAATCAAACATGAAGCTGAATTTTTTATCGAATACTTTGCAACCGACCTCATAATGGAAGATGGCGTTTGTAAAGGCGTGATGGCATGGGATTTAACCAGCGGCGAACTGCATTGTTTTAGGGGACACCAAGTGGTATTGGCAACAGGAGGTTGTGGGCGGGTATTTTTCTCTGCAACCTCCGCTCATACCTGTACTGGTGATGGCAGTGGCATGGTATTGCGCGCAGGGTTACCCCTTCAAGACATGGAATTTGTTCAGTTTCACCCAACAGGCGTCTATGGCGCAGGAGTCCTTATAACTGAAGGTGTACGCGGTGAAGGTGGCTATTTAACCAATGCCGATGGTGAGCGTTTCATGGAACGCTATGCACCGAATGCTAAAGATTTAGCCTCTCGCGATGTGGTATCTCGTGCGATGACAATGGAAATTAATGCAGGTCGTGGCGTGGGCCCTGATAAAGATCACATTTACCTTAATCTGATGCATCTTGGCCCTGAAGTCATTAATGAACGACTCCCAGGAATTGCCGAAAGTGCGCGAATATTCTCAAGTGTTGATGTTAATAAAGACCCTATTCCTGTTCTTCCTACGGTTCACTACAATATGGGAGGCATTCCAACCAATTATCATGGTGAAGTAGTTACCATAAGTGGTGACGACCCTGATGCAGTAGTTCCTGGATTAATGGCAATTGGTGAATGTGCTTGTGTTTCAGTTCATGGAGCTAATCGACTGGGATCAAACTCACTATTAGATATCATTGTTTTTGGTCGCGCCGCTGCACTTAGAGCTGCAGAACTATTAGAGCCGAATACACCTCATTCACCTTTAGACAAAAATACCTTTGATAATTTATTAGAACGCTTTGATAAGACCCGAAATGCTTCTGGTAAATCTAGTACAGCCACTATTCGCAACAATATGCAACGTACCATGCAAAAGTATGCAGCTGTATTTCGTACAGGGGAAAGTATGCAAGAAGGCATGCAAGAAATGCAGAAAGTGTTTGATAGCTTTGCTGATGTCGGTATTAGCGACCGAAGTATGAAATGGAATACCGATCTATTAGAAACATTTGAGCTAGAAAATTTGCTATCCCAAGCACAGGCGATTATTCAAGGTGCCTTAAATAGAGAGGAAAGCCGAGGGGGACATGCTCGTGAAGATTTCCCCGATCGTGATGATACAAAATGGATGAAACATACACTCGCATGGGTGGATGATAGCGGAAAAGTAAAGTTTGATTATCGCCCTGTACATATGTACACACTAACAGATGAATGTGAAGTCATTCCTCCCAAAAAGAGAGTGTACTAGTGGCTGAATTCAAACTACCTGCTAATTCGATCCTTACCAAAGGTAAAACGATAAAAGCGTCAAGCAGCGCAAACAATATTAAACGATTTATCGTCTATCGTTATGATCCTGATACAGGCAAGAATCCAAGAACAGATACCTATGAAGTCGATATGGATAACTGTGGGCCAATGGTTCTGGATGCTCTATTAAAAATAAAAGATGAAATGGATTCGACCGTTTCACTACGTCGTTCATGTCGTGAAGGTATTTGTGGCTCTTGTGCGATGAATATTGATGGTAAAAACACCCTTGCTTGTACCAAATCCATAGCGGATATAAAAGGTGATGTCAGCGTCTATCCTCTTCCCCATCAGCCCGTTATTAAAGACTTGGTTTCAGATCTTGATAATTTCTACAAGCAGTATGCCTCTGTGAAACCTTGGATGAAAAATGAAAAGCCAGTAACTGATAAGGAACAACTGCAATCAAAACAAGATCGTGAAAAGCTCGATGGATTATACGAATGTATCCTATGTGCCTGCTGTTCAACTAGCTGTCCAAGCTATTGGTGGAATAGTGATCGCTACCTCGGGCCAGCAGCCCTGTTAAATGCCTACCGATGGATAGTCGATTCCAGAGATAAAGCAACTGATCAACGCCTAGAAGACCTTGATGATTCATTCAAACTCTATCGCTGTCATACCATAATGAGTTGTACAGATTCTTGCCCCAAAGGCTTAAACCCTGCTAAAGCAATTGCCAATATAAAAAGATTAATCGTTAAAAAATAATGACAGATAACGAACAATCAAAGCTACGCTGGTATTGTCGGCGCGGAATGCGTGAACTTGATGTGGTACTAAACGATTATTTAGAGAATCATTACTCAAATTCAAGTAATGAGAAACAAAGTGCTTTTAAGGAATTACTGAAATTGGAAGACCCTGATCTTTTTTCTATGGTACTGGGTAATAAAAAACCTGAAAGTGCCCTACAAGCTGAGATTATCTATATATTTGGAAAGTTATTTTAGAAATACAGAAGACTAAAAAGACATATAACTTGGTCATAAAAAGACTCAATTTATAAAAAAATCACTAAACCCCTCGTTTTGCAAGGAGGTAAAATAAGGGATTTAATGAAAGTATAACCAGAGACTGTTGCGAGTCAATCTAGTGATTCGAACTATATTCGAATGCCTGTTTGATACAAGGTAGAATTCCCTACCTTGCATCCGAAATATATTTTTATCTTTCTGATTTATATAGAGTTGTTGATATATTTAAGATTGCAAAAAATCAACTTTTTCCTATTTATACATCTAGTTTTAGAACTTTATATACATACCACTAATCATCTTAATCTTAATTACTTATTAAGAAACTACCCATATGTACTAGGTTGTTTAACTCACCTTTCTTTTATAATAAAAAGCTACGTTGCATAGCAAAATATAATGGATTGAGGATTTAAGGATGATAAGCAAACATTTACTCAAATTATCGTTCGTCACTTTATTAACTGCAAGTTCCATAGCTTGGATGAATATTGCATCCGCTGAAACAATTATAACTGTGGACACTACACTGGATTTTGCCGAAGTAGATGATGATGTCGGTCGCGTTGATAATTATACCTGTTCATTTTCTGCTGGTCTCAATGGGGCTTTATTTTCCCCTGCTCCAAATAATAAATGCACATTAAGGCGCGCAGTTTTAGAAGCAGGTGTTAGACCTGATAGTGACCGCCCCATCAGAATCGAATTTAATATCCCAGAAAATGATCCCAATTTCGATGCCGCACTCAACATTTGGGAAGTACAAATTGACTCTTCCTTTATTTGGGAAATTGATAGACGTTTCATTTCAGATGACGGTGGTCAGGTCACTATAGATGGTAAAACAAGACCAGATGGTGGCCCTGCTATTATGATAAATACTAATAGTGAGAATAGTCCAATATTCGGCTCTTCGCTGGAGGTACGAACCGCCAATAACACATTCCGTAATCTCGGTTTCCATGGTGGTGGGCAAATCATTCTTTATGAAGATCATAATCTTGTAGAAAATATTTGGATGGGACTTAGCAATGATGGTCTACAAATGAAGTTAGCCTCTACAGCCTCTTCTCAAGCGATGCGCTCTATGGCGCGAGGTGGCATTATTATGCCAAACTCAGCCTCAGATAATAATACTATCCGCAATAATCGTATTATCGGTGCAAATGAGCGGGCCATTCGTGTCACCAGTACAGGGAGCGATAACCTCATTGAAAATAATTTTATTGGTATGAATGCCAATGGGGATGTTCCAGTAGCCAGCACTATAAACTGTAGCCGAAGTTCAGATTACAACCCAGCCCTGTGGTACGGAGGTCGTGGCATTCAAGTTACTGGCTCACATAATACTATTCAAAATAATCGCTTGGCAGGTTTACATGTCACTCAGTCAACCAATGAAACTCCGCCTATCACAATGGAAATATTTGGTATCGATAATCTAGTAACTGGCAATGTTGTTGGCATCGATGCTAATGGTAAAAAAGTTGGCACATGTGGACAAGGGTTATTGTTAGGAGGTTCAGAGAGCATTGCTACTGGAAATCATTTCTATTTTACTAGAAACGGTTTCGACCCTAGTGATATAGGTGATGAGCCTGACTCAGTGATTATTACGCAAAGCTTTCTTGAACAAGGTAGTCGTTGGATTAAAGTTTGGAATAATATTATTGAAGGTGGAAACAATGATGAAGCCAATTTCCATGCTTATCGATTTGCTGAAGGCGTAAATGAAGACTTACGTAAGTTTATTCCTGCCAAAATCACAAGTATTAGCGGCACTACGGTAAGTGGTACCAACGGAGATCGATTACTCCCCATTACTGTTGATCCATTTTGCCCCAATTGTACAGTTTATCTCTACCTTGACGATACGGACGACCGAATAGAATCTTTCGAGCTACTAGGTACTGCATTGGCTGATTCAAATGGTGATTGGGAAACCACAATTTCTCGACCTTTAACGCCAGGAGAAGGCATTCGTACTCAAAGCATGACAAATGACAATCAAACCATCTTGGCTGATCCTGTAGCCCCTTTTAAATTCTATGCCGCTTTAACAACCACTCGATTATCCGATGTGTTGTATACCAGCAGTGATGTTGGGATTATTCCCATTCTCATGCTTTTATTATTAGAAGGGTGATTATTACTATAATTTGTATCCAATTCAGAAAGCACAAGGCACCCCCCCATTAATTTCACTTTTGTATTTATTTTAACTGTCATATCTTTGAATCTAACTACCAATAAAGCTCGTATATAATACAGAGCGCTCCATCGTTCTGAGTGCGTTTTAAACAAGCTCAGAACTAACACAATATCTTAGCTACTCATCATGAGTAGCTTGATATTGAATGTAATAAAATTACTAAAATGGAGTTTGACATGAAAACACAAAATACCCTTAAAAGTACCCTCATTGCATCAATATTTGCACTAACTGCTCCCCTAACATCAATCGCTGCCCCTTTTGGAAACGAGGCTGATCTTGTAGATGCAAAGAAAGTATGGGCTGCATCATTAGATGCTGGTTTCGTTGGAAATAATTCAATTGTAACTCGACCTTACAAAGGCATGCCACCACATGGAATGATTCTTGAATTGATGGAGAAAAATGTCACCATTGATGGTCACAATGGGGCGCTGGTTATTAAAAAGAATTATGGCGGCAATGGGCTAACCATAGATGACGTAATTGGTGCACCCGATAAATACCTAAAAGCAATTACGATAATGTTTCAAAGAGAAGACGGTTATGACAGCGATAATAAAAACTGGTTTTACGGAAAATACTCCCCTGATGGGTCATTACAAAAAAACCCAAAGGACATGAAATTAGCGGGTAGAGTAGCTAAAGGTGCTCCTACGGGGTGTATTGCATGTCATAAAGCCGCCCCCGGTGGAGACTTTATTTTCAACCATAATAGATATAAGTAATTAAACGATTAATGTAAATGGCACCCCCACCCTTTTTACACAATTTAAAACTTCAATCTGAGACCTTTGCACAACATCATATTCCCGTGCAAAGGTCTCAATCTATAATCAAACTATGTTTAATATTTTGATAAGCAGGCTTCTTTAGCTGTTTACGTAGTTTTCGTAAAGTATGAAAGGGAATATCAACTGCTAACGAATTTACCAGCCACTTAGGTAAGCTTCCGCCCGGGTCTACATTCATCTCATAGATAACTTTCACTTGTCCTTTTGCTTCTGGGATTAATCGCCAACTGCCTAGCATTTTCTTAATTCTCACTAAACCCACTTTATTTTCAAGTTCTTTTGGTGCAGCCGCAAGCTTGATGGTTACTATTTTTGATGTTTTATCCTGACTCATAAGTGAATGAACGATCATATCTCTGTCTTCCACCGGCCAAGGCATGTTTGTCACGATATATTTGTATGATTCACTAGGACTGACAATTTTTAAGTTTGATGATTTTTTACAATTGTGTAAAAACTGTGGGTAGGATTTCGTATCTTCTAGCGCTAAAACAAGTGATGTTAAGCTTGCAGATACTATCACTTCACCTTTAAATGATTTAACCACTGAGCCTTGTGTATCGCGTACATAGACTTTGATACCATCGTCTTCTTTATTAAGTTGCCAGGTTGTCTTTGCATAAGATAGTTGTGAGAATAATAGTAAAAACACAACCACAAAAAGTTTGTAGTTTATTAAATTCAACATAATGATTTTTCTCTTTAGCCTCGATTTCGCCTAGAACTACAATATATTAAAGTGCTGTGAACATCAAAAAATTTACTTATATTTAGTGATATACTGCTAAAAATTCACTGAACGTTTTTGAGTTTTCAAAGTCTTAGAAAAAGAAATTAAATACAGCCAAGACTTAATCACTAAAAAATCAATTGGGGGCTTCTAATGATAAAAAAAATATTTATTTGTACAACAGTCTTTACTGGAATAACACTGACTGCATGTTCACAGCAACAAGTTATTGGTAGTGCTGTAGCTGTTGCAAAAGTTCCAGTTAAAGTCACTGGTGCTGTAGCTGGCACAGCAGGCGGGATTGTTGGCGGTACGGTAGGTGGGCTTGTTGCAGGGAATGTTGGTCGCCGATATGGAAAAATGGCAGGTCAATCTGCTGCGCGTAAAGCATTACCTTAAAATCTAAACTATAGTCAATTGATAGAGCAATTAGGAATTTTTAACAATGTCCACTGACTATGACATCTTAATCATTGGTGGCGGTATAAATGGCTGTGGAATTGCACGTGATGCAATCGGTAGAGGCTATTCTGTTTACCTATGCGAAGAACATGATTTAGCCAGTGGCACCTCATCGCAATCCACGAAACTCATTCACGGTGGTTTACGTTATTTAGAATATTATGAGTTTCGTTTAGTCAGAGAAGCTTTGACTGAACGTGAAATCTTATGGAATATTGCACCACATCTTATTCATCCTAAACGTTTTATCCTACCCCACCATAAAGGCTTACGCCCTGCTTGGTTAATACGCTTAGGTTTATTCCTTTATGACCATATTGGTGGTCGTAAAAAACTCCCTGTCACAACAGTACTTAATCTTAATAATGACATATCAGGTGATGTACTTGAGCAAAATTACCATAAAGCTTTTGAATATTCTGATTGCGCAGTCGACGATGCACGACTCGTCATTCTCAATGCACTCGATGCAGCTGAAAGAGGAGCCAGTATTAACACACGCAGCAAATGTGTTAATTTACAACGTCAAAATAAAGAGAATAAGCCTTTTTGGTTAGTGACAGTTGAAGATCAAAAAAATAAAAAAATAACATCAATCAAAGCCCAAATTGTAATCAATGCTGCGGGACCTTGGGCTGATATGATCCTTGAGCAACTGCAAACTGATAACACTGACAATACAAAAAGTAAGAACTTACGGCTCGTCCAAGGCAGTCATATTATCGTGCCAAAACTTTACACGCACGAAAAATGTTATATCTTCCAAAATAAAGATAATCGTATTACTTTTGCTATACCTTATCAGGACCAATTCACCCTGATCGGCACTACAGATCTTGACTATCAAGGTGATCCTCGCAACGCGAAAATCACTCAAAATGAAATTGATTATCTTTGTCATGCCGCCAATCAGTACTTTAAGCATAAAATCAAACCAGCCGTTATTGTAGCGAGTTTTGCAGGCATTCGTTCTCTTTATAATGATGGTGAGTCCAAAGCACAAGAAGCAACTCGTGACTATGTCTTAGATGTTAACCAAACCAATAAAAATGCTGCTTTAATTAATGTATTTGGCGGGAAAATAACGACTTATCGCCGCCTAGCTGAATCCGTAATGGAAAAAGTAGAGAACTTACTTAAAACTAACAATAAAGGAAAGTGGACAGCTAAAGAAGCCCTACCTGGCGGTGATTTTGACAGTGAAAACTTTGCTAATTTGTGTGACTCTCTGCAACAACATCATCACTTTCTATCTCTAGAAGAAATATCTCGCCTCGTTAAATTGTATGGCACGAGAACTACGGATGTGCTCTCAGGAGCAACATCAATTAAAGACCTTGGAGAGCCTTTTTCACATGGGCTCTATCAACGTGAAGTAGAATATTTGATGAAAACTGAATGGGCATTAACGGCTGATGACATATTATGGCGACGTACTAAGCTCGGTTTATTTTTCAGTAAAGAAGAGAAAGATAAACTCAAAAAATGGATTCAAAACGTTAAATAAATCTTAGGTAAGCGGTTGTGTTGCTATCTAATTATTTGTAACTAAAGCTGAAATAAAAAAAGCGAGAGAAGTAAGTTTCTCTCGCTTTAATCTTTTGTAAAAAAGCTAGTATTAGTTAGTTTTTTCTTCAGGTGTACTAGGTGCTTCTGGCGCAGTCATAGACTTCGCAGGAGCTGTAGGAGCAATTACATTAGTTGGAGCAGATACAGTTGCCGCTACCGGTGCCTGAGCTGATTTAGCAGGAGCGGTCGGTGCCGTTGAATTTGCAGGAGCAGCATTCGTCTCAGATTGTTTTTGTGAAAGCTGATACTTTTTATAAGAAATTGCTGCAGCTTCTTTTCTCTCCGAAATTCTAAGTGCCATTGTTTCAAACTGAATCCGCATTTGCTCCATCATAGCTTGTTGTTCTTCAAAGCTAGACACTCTATTAGGAGCCATTGCTTGCCTTTGTTGTGTATTAAACTGTGGCATCTGCCCCCACATTTGTGGCATTTGAATCTGTGGTACATAGCCTTGTGCAGTTAGCGCACGTAAAGGAATATAGGTCATTGCTTGAGGCATAGGCTGTTGTATTGTTTGTGGCATAGCCTGTTGATTGAATCCCATAGGAGGCATATTCATATTCCAAGAACTACGGTTACCATTATTGTTCATATTAGCAGCATTGTTAGCTCCAATATTTACCGTAGCATTAGGTATTTCCTGAGACTCAACCATGCCTTTAAGCTTAAGTGCTGTTGCTTTATCTGTTGTGCCTGTGCCTTGGAAAAGAATATTTACATTAGCTTTTTTATTATTAGTCTTCTTAACTGCCTGTTCTACATTCGTTTTCACTTTGACTTTTGTATTTGCTGTAGTAACTTCAGTTGGTGTATTGTTTTCAACTATTGTAGCCTTTTGAACTGGTGCAGTATTTTTAGCTGGCGCAGTGTTTTTAGCTGG
>CAZWEA010000037.1:15146-23368 GCA_964632635.1 uncultured Cocleimonas sp.
TTTTTAGCTGGCGCGCTATTTTCTAGCGTAGTTTTGACTGGCGCAACAGGCGCTACTGGTGCAGCTGGTACAACAGGTATAACTGGAGCAGTGTTGTTAGTAGTTGCTGAGGTACTTTTAGCACTTTTTTCTTTTGCTGTAACAACCTTTGCATCTTCTTGAGTAGTATTCTTAGTGTCTACTTTAACAACTGCAGATTTACTATCTTTCTTCGTGCTTGAATCGGGATTTTCTTTACTGGCTTTAGTCACTGCTTTTTCTACAACATCTTTCACTGCACTCTTAGCCGCCTTCCCTTTACCCCACCAATCAGAAGAATCATTAGAGCTGCTAGGTGTTGCCTTATCTTTACTCCACCAATCAGCAGAAGCCGTGCTAGGCAATGTCATAAACGCTGTGCTAGCTGCAAATAGTGCTATATGTAATTTCATGTTCTCTCCATTATTCGTATTAAATTTATTCAATGGCGTAATTGTAGTGACAGAAGACTGAATATAAAAGACTTTTACCAAAAAATTTTATCATTTATTGACCATTCTGCTAATTTCATCTTCACCCAGAGGTTCAGGGTGTTGAATTGTTAAACTATCATTCCATTCTTGAGCGAAATCCCTTTGTAAGCGAATATTAATAAACATCACAAGCAACATTGTAATCAATGCGCCAATACTTGCCAAACCCATGTCTTTATGCGCATCCCAAATATCACCTTGAGAACCAAGATAGGCTGCCCCAAGATCACCACCTACTGCTTCTGCCGCACCCCACTCAACTAATTCATAAATCATTGAAGTAGACATGGTCAGATCCAAAGGAAAGAAATAGCTCCAAAATCCTTTTACATTGGCTATACGAATAAAAACTTCACGGATTGGATAAGCAAATAGTAAACCATAGCTAAAGTGAACCAAGCGATCATAATGGTTACGCTCAAACCCCAAAACACTGTTCAAGGTATTCCCCGTCAGACTTTTAAACCAAGCATCATAAGGCACCTCGGCGTAGGTGTAGTGGGAACCAACTTCATGCAGAATCAAGAACAAAAATATTAAAGTATAGGAAACTCTGGAAAGTGGAAATTTACCCAAGGTAACTATCAAACCAACCAATGCAACAGCAACAAGGACATTTTCTAACGCCCAGTCAGCAGGGTGTGAGGGGTTAATGGCAGCCCAAATTGCCACTGGAGTAAATAAAGCCAATAGCAAAAAGAAATAGTTTTTATGTGTCATAACTTAGCGTAGTGTCCCTTTTTTGAAATAGAACTTATCAATTCCTCTACTGGATTTACCCAGAACATTAAACGTCGTTCCATCAGGGTCTTTAGCATATCCATGACAATAAAACTCAAGCTGATGTTGAGCATTGACATGCACTGTCGCCGCCGATCTAACATTACAGCTGGTCATATTTTGCCTAATTGAAAATGCACTAAGTGGCTTTAAAGATAATTTGTTACGATTATCGACTAATTTCGACAAGCGCCAATAGCCATTACCTGAGATAGCTGACACGCCTTTCTCATCGCCACTGGAATGTACTGTATAAATATCACCAGTGCCACATTCAGTGATAACAGAAAGATTCTCAGAAAAAGTGAGGCTTGAAGGCCACTTATTGGGCTTAATGAAGGATGATTCGTTAATCATACTAATAGAAGCAGGACGACCATTGATACTTTTTAACAAATAAAAGCGATGATACCGAGGACGCTTATCTTGCCCGCCCGGACCACTAGTAATAATGAGATGCCTATCTTTTGATAATTTCACAACACCTAGACCACCACCAAAACCAGGTCGTGGAATTTTAAGGTTAAAAGTAGTTTGCTGATTAGGGCTATTGATATCTTTAAAATAAAGACGGTCATTTAAACCATAGACCAAATATTTACCGATAATATGAACACCACTAGGATGCCTTCCACCGAGTTGATGCAGTGAAGACAAATACATTTTACCGCTGGCTTCTTGTTTTACTACAAAGATCCCCCCCTTACTTTTATGACTATGACTACCTGCATAGGGATAACGAGAAGAGTTGGTTCTAACAAACCCTTGGATATGTTTATCGGGAATACCTAAAGCATGAACAGGGTCACCATTAAAAATATCCAGTGGGCGTTTTCGTTGAGGTGGGTAAGTGCTCGGCCAATTAAAACGCCAAGGTTGGCTTCTCCAGCTTAATTGCTTTTTTGTCGCTTTTTGGAAGTTCTGTTGCACATTAGCAGCACACACATTGCAGTCTGTTTGCCCATAGCGACAGTTAACATCACCTCTGCTTATGTAAGTATTTGCAACACGGAACTGCGGTAGGTTCTGTCGCGGGTTTTGGTTTTGGGGCACCTGAGGATATCCCTGTGATGGGACTTGAGTCGTAGGAGTAACACGACGTCGTATTGGAGCTTGCTTCGTCGGAGCAGTACGGCCACCTCCATAGATTACACGACTTGAAATTCTTCCAGTAGGTGAAGCACTTCTTGTATAAAAGTCATTATTAGAGTTATTTTGATTATTGCGCCAAACCCCGGGCGCACCTGATCCATGTCGATGTGATACACCTATCACAGGTAATGGATGCGAATGTATTCTACCATCATGTGAGTGAGAAACCGACCCTGTCGGTACTGCAGACACTATCGATATCATTAACATCGACCCAAATAACAATGCATAAACAAACAGTTTCATAATGTGTATCCCCTAAAATTAATCCCAATTTGAGACCTCAGCATAAAACATAAAAGGAATTAATCCATAATGCAATTAGATTATCTTTATAAAATGAACTATATTTAACAGTTAATAATTAACTAGCCAACGAGAAAGAATATGAGCGATTCAAAAAACCCATACACAGCACCAGAATCAAATGTAAATAACAACCTGCAAGCCCGTAGTTCAATCCCAAAAGTAATAGGAATTATTTCAATTATTCTAGGCACATTAGGTTTGATTACTGGTTTAATGACCCTTGGAGGTAGTTTCTTCGCATCAGAGGCTCTTGATTCTCTTCAAACTAGTGGGGCAGCTATCCCTGGACTAGATAAAAGCTATTTACTAATTTCAAGCATTATTACCCTAGTAACCTCAATTTGGGCGATATTCATTGGCTTTAAATTACTTAAATACTTTGATCTTGGTCGACGTCACTTTAACTATTACACTATCGTTACAATTATTATTAGTATTGGTACTTTTTTCTATACAAAAGACATGATGGATCAAATGTTTGCAGATATGCCATCTGACGTAGCTAATGCGGCTGGCGGTATAGCAACGTTAGGATCTATGGGCGCTTTCATCGCACCTATTATTCTTATTATAGTTGCTTTATTGCTTAATCAAAAAAATGTAAAAGATAGCTTAATTTAGAAAATCACTTACAGCTCACAAAAAAAGCCAGATAGTTACTGGCTTTTTTTGTGTCTGGATAAATGCAAATACAACCGTAATGGCACCCCCCCCTTTTTTACATAATTGTAAGTTTTAACTCCGTTATGCTAAGGGCTTACTTCTTAATCTGTTTATCATTTTTAGTTCGAGCAATCATATCTTGCTCACGTAAATGCCTCAGCTTTTCCCCTATTTTTAATTCCAACCCTCTGGCGACAGGTTCATAATATAAGCGCTCTCCCATCTCTTCAGGAAAATACGTTTCACCTGCGGCATAAGCACCTTCTTCTTGATGTGCGTAACGATAGTCTTTACCAAAATCAAGGTCTTTCATTAGGCTGGTAGGAGCATTGCGAAGGTGCATTGGTACATCTAGAGAACCTGAATCTTTAGCGTCCTTTACAGCCAATTTATAAGCATTGTAAACTGCATTACTTTTTGGAGCTGAGGCTAAATAAATAACCGCTTGAGCAATGGCTAATTCACCCTCAGGACTGCCAAGCCTTTCATACACCTGCCAAGCATCCATTGCCAAGCTCACCCCTCTTGGATCAGCATTACCAATATCTTCACTGGCGATACGAACCACGCGACGCGCAATGTACAGCGGATCACAACCACCATCAAGCATCCGAGTCATCCAATATAAAGCCGCATCAGGATTACTCCCTCTGACAGATTTATGCAAAGCGGATATTTGTTCGTAAAAAAGATCACCGCCTTTATCAAATCGGCGCACACCTTCACTGGCAATTTGTTCTATTACGCTTAAACTAATGATATTGTCTTCAGCAAGATCAGTGGCTATTTCTAACCAGTTTAATCCACGTCGCGCATCACCATCTGCTGCTACAGCAAGAAAATCCAGAGCGTCAGCATCCAATGTAAGATGCCGCTCCCCTAAGCCTCTTTCTTTATTCTCAAGCGCATTTTGCAAGATAATTTTAATATCATCCTTGCTAAGCGCACGTAACACATAGGTTCTCACCCGAGATAGCAGCGCATTATTTAATTCAAAAGAAGGGTTTTCAGTGGTTGCACCAATAAAACTAAAAGTTCCATCTTCCACATGTGGTAGAAAAGCATCTTGTTGCGATTTATTAAAACGATGCACTTCATCAACAAAAAGCACCGTATTTCGCCCATCAAGTTGATGGCTTTGTTTGGCTAATTTCACTGCTTCTCGAATATCTTTAACACCCGATAAAACTGCAGACATAGTAATAAATTCGGCACCACTATAGTGTGCAATAAGGCGTGCAAGGGTTGTTTTTCCCGTCCCTGGAGGCCCCCAAAATAACATTGAGTGAAGACGATCTTGCTCTATCGCCGCACGTAGCTGCTTACCTTCACCGAGAATATGTTCCTGACCAATATATTCATCCAGCGTTTGTGGGCGCATACGCTCTGCCAAAGGCTTATTATCATTGGTTCTGGATTTGGGTTGATTCACAGATGAATTGTATCACCTGCTAGAGATGGCACCCCCCTATTTTTTGGAAGATTGGCTGAATTTCATCAATAGAGGTTAATCGATACAGATAGTTTTTGAAGCACGCGCGCTAAAACTATAGAAATCAGGCTTATACGCATAAACCGCATAACAAAGCTTACTTCCACCTAAGCCTGCACTTTTAAGCACCCCAATATCCACAAAGCCATCATTATTATAATCTTGGATTTTAATGTAATGCTCAGTGTATTCATTGAGTAAATGACTATTTACTTTTTTTAAACTAATCGCTGGTAACCCACTAGCTATAGCATTAACTTTTACCGTGGATCCTTGAATAGTCACTCTAACCACAGGCTCACTAGAAACAGAATTCCAAACACCCTGCCCTTCATAGTTTGTATAGCGATTATTTGGATAAGCCGTAGATAGCATTAAAACCATCATTAAAAAACTAACCGTCAATGTTTTCATAGCGTTGAGTAACTTCATTTGATATCCCATAGTAAGTATCTCCTAAATAGACAGAAACATTGCGATTATGTTCAAAACAAACTTAATTCTTTATTTAAATTTATCACTTAAGCCTATAAATTTAAAGTACAATAACAAACATATAAAATTATCAGATGAACTAATTAATCGAACAACTGACAAAAACAATAAGTAAACCAGTTGCTAGAAAATAATTATAGGGGTTTTTAAAATGGGCTTGAAATGGATTTCAGCAGCAATTATCTTTAGTAGTTTTCTCAGTGCTTGCGGTGGTGGCGAGAGTAATAATAACACTGATCCTGACAATGGCGGCACACCGACTGTACCCACTCCAACAACAGATACAACGCCCCCCGATGCACCTAGCAGCCCTGTATTTAATCGTCTTAATGGTGGTAAAATTACCGTCATAGGTACAGCTGAACCAGCTTCTACCGTTACCATTACCTTTGCAGATGGCTCAACTGTTTCTGCAATTGCAGATGCAGAAGGCAACTATACTGCAACTTCGCCAAATCCTGTATTAGGTGGTTCAGGCTTTGACAATGGCATTACTATTACTGCCACAGATACAGCTGGAAATATATCAACAGCAACTCAAGTGAATATTCCTGCCCCACCAACAAAAACAGCTTCTTTAGTGGCACGTTTTGAGCCAACCGTTGGCATTATCGGTGTACCTTATACGACCTCTTTATATAATGGCTCAGGCTTTACTCAAAATAATGGTTCCTTCACTTATAAAGAAGGTGAAACGGTAACATTTAGAATTGCAGGTATTGATTATACTGTTATCCCTAAACCTACCACAAATGAAGTTGATATTGCAGGCAGTGACCCTTCTACATTACAAAATTTCAAACTGATTTTAAAAAACCTAGATCAAGATCATGATGCAAGTAATGGCATTGATTTAGTCGGTATTGATTCAAATATTAACCCTCAACTTAGCACTGCTAAAGTGAATCAGTTGCTTTATAAAAGTACGGGGCTCATGCCCGAATTGCTTTTCTCGCCCTCATTAGGCATCAATACAGAAGCACCACAGGCAGAAGCAGATACCGCAGGACAGGCAATGCCTTTTGTGGATATTTTTAGAACAGCAAGACCTTTTACTGAATTATCTGGCAATGCCAATTTTGATCAAAACGGCTGGCCAACACAGATCGACCCAGACCTTACGGTTGCTAGAACCAAGATGTTACAAGGCACCTTAGACAAGGCGATACCCTCAGGTAAATACACCCTCTTTTATGAAGGGGTTGGCACAATTCAATTAGGTAGCCGAATTATTTCAAATGTAAAAGGCTTTAATAACCAAGGTCAGCTTGGCTTTACTTTTGACTTAAATACGGTTGAATCAGATAGTGCTGAAGCCAATGTTATTAATCTTAATGTGAAAGATATTGGGTCAGGTGAAGGCAACTATATTAAAAATATTCAGCTGATTATGCCCGGTGGAACGTGTAAGGATTCGTCCGATAAACACAATGCCTTTATTCGTGTTGAATCACAGTCAGATTGCCCTGTGAATACTACTTATGAGTCATTTGCTAATCAGATTAAAAATAAGAATAGAAATAATATCGACAGTGTTATCTTCAATCCAGACTACTTAAATTTCTTACGTGAATTTAAAGTAGTTAGAATGATGAATTTAATGGAATCTAGCCACGGTACATCATCTTGCGCCATCAGCAACAACGGTGTAACTGAGATTGATAAAGAATGTGTTAAAGAACCCGTGAGTTGGAGTAATCGCGCCAGAATCAGTCATGCCGTTTGGGGCGGCAGTGGCAGAACCGATCACACCAAACGCAATGGGGTTCCCGTTGAAGTGATGGTTTCGCTTGCGAATACCCTAGAGCGCGATATGTGGGTGAACATGCCACATTATGCTGATGACGAATACATAAGTTCATTTGCTAACTATGTCTCTGCGGTATTGAATCAAAACTTAAAAACCTATATCGAATACTCCAATGAAACATGGAACCCAGGCTTTTTAGGACATTTTTATGTTGAAGAGAAAGGCATAGATGCAGGTCTAAATACCGTGCCTGAAGCATTTGTGGGATTTCGTGATGAGGAATACTTTGCCCGTTTACGCTTTTATAGCGGACGAGCAGTAGAAATATTCAACCTATTCAAAGAAGCTTTTAATGGCAGTACAGATCGTATGGTACGGGTGTTAGGAACGAACCAAGGCGATCGTATTTTATCTGAACAAATGATTCTACATGCAGGTGCTGAGAATGTTGATGCCATCGCCATGGCTCCTTACTTCTTTGGCTGTGTAGAAAAAACAGGCTCGTGTAGAGATGCAGATCATATACTCAAAGATGCAAAAACAGTAGATGATGTATTTGATGTAATCGATCAAGATATTAGCATTGACCCTAGCGCATTATCAGGCACGATCGGCAAGATAGAATTACAGGTGGGTATTGCTGCAAAATATAATCTACAGCTTTTAGCCTATGAAGGTGGACAGCATCTCACTACCAGCATAATGGGTAGACTAAAGCTTGATGAGGAAAACAAGGCAGTATTTAGAACATTATTTAAAGCAGTAAATCGTGACGCACGGATGAAATCTCGCTACCAAACCTTACTTAATGCATGGAAGGACTTTTCAGCAGATGGCACCGCTTTGTTTACCATGTACACCTTGCCACAATCCTATTACCGCTTTGGCAACTGGGGGCTTAAGGAGCACTTAAATAAATCACGCAGTGAATCACCAAAGTACGATGGAGTCATGACATTTCAGGAGAAAGTGAAGAGCTGTTGGTGGAATAATTGTGAGTAGGCTAACGAAAACAGAAGAATATACAAATTAATATGAATGGCACCCCCGCCTTTTTTTAACAATTGTC
>CAZWEA010000038.1:0-2853 GCA_964632635.1 uncultured Cocleimonas sp.
GTTTATCAACTTGGTTTAACACTGAGCCTGGCAAAACATTATTACAGGATGCATTACAGTTAATAGAAAAGCACAGTGCTTGGCAGAAAATTATTGATAATTAATTCAGTACTTGAAAAATCTAGTGACACTTTTCATATGGCACCCCCACCTTTTTTACATAATTGATAAACCTTGGGTGGCTAACTAAAAATAAGTGACTAACGATATAGTTACCTTCCTTTAATTTTCTTATCAATAACATTCTTAAATGCAATTAAAAATCCCATGCCAATAAAAGCACCGGGAGGTAGGATGGCGAGTAAGAATCCTTTGTAGTCATCAAAGACTTGTAAGGTCCAATTCTCTGCTACCGAGCCGAACATTACAGAAGCTTCCGAAAGCAAAGTCCCATTGCCCAGTATTTCACGCATCGCACCAAGTGCTACTAGTACCAATGCAAAACCGAGTCCCATCATAAAGCCATCGAGTGCTGCTCTTGTCATATTGTTTTTTGATGCAAAGGCTTCTGATCGACCAATAATGGCACAGTTGGTCACAATCAATGGAATAAAAATGCCTAAGATACTGTGTAACTCAGGTGTAATAGCATTCATTCCTAAGTCGATAATGGTGACTATAGATGCGATAACGACAACATAGTAAGGAATACGAATTTCTTTGCGTATCCAGTTGCGTGTAAAAGAAACGACTAGGTTTGATGTAGTCATGGTGATAATGGTAGCGATACCTAGACCAAGCCCATTGATAACATTTCCAGTCACCGCCAGCAGTGGACAGAGTCCAAGTAGTTGTATTAGTCCAGGATTATTGTGCCATAAACCATCCATGGTGATTTTTCTACAGTCGTCAAAACTGCAATAGCCGCCTTGTATTTTGCTGTCAACGCTGACTTCTATATCATTTGCTGCAGTGGACATTACTTTATATCCTTATTTTGTGGGTCTATTTTGAATAGAGCCTGTATATTATCTCGAGCATAGAGCAGGGTGCTTTTTACCGCATTGACAATGGCACGTGGAGTAATTGTTGCACCCGTAAATTGTTCGAATTGGCCACCATCTTTTTTGACCTGCCATTGATTCAGCATAGGGTTACCCAACGACTTACCATCAAAGTTCGTTACCCAGTCACTTTTTCTAATGTCCATTTTATCACCTAAACCAGGTGTTTCTTTGTGTTGTATGACTCGCACACCACTAATGCTTAAATCATTATAGCGAACCCCAATAATAATTTTAATGGCTCCACTGTAGCCTTTTAAGGTGGTAGTTTCAAAAATAGCGATGGCAGGTGTGTTATTTTTAGTGGCAAGGTAAACAGGTGTATTCCGACTAAATCCAGTTTCAGATGCTTTAAGAATAATTTTACTATTGATTAAATCATTATCATAACTGTGTTCAGGTGCGACTTGATGAAGCGCATCTAGCAACATTGTTGCTCTATTTTGGGCAATTCTTTGCTTTGTAAGTGTATTGGTAGTTGATACTAATAAGACACTAATAAAAGCTATTATTGCTAAAGATAGCCCTGCTTTTTTCATTGCACTAAAATGCTCAGTCATTTTTTTTGTCCTTTTTTAAAAGGCGAGATTTATGACCAAATGTACGTGGCTGGGTGTAATAATCGATTAACGGCACAGACATATTCATAATTAAAATGGAAAATGCTATGGCATCGGGATAATTACCCCAGACGCGAATTATATAAATAAATACAGCAAGGTTAGCACCAAAAAATAATTTACCCATCGGTGTTGTGCTTGAAGTTACGGGGTCAGTAGCGATAAAAAAAGCACCTAACATAGTGGCACCACTTAGTAGGTGAATTTCAAATCCTGCATATTTATCAGGTGAGTAGAAATGAAATGCAGAAGAGATAATGGCTAAAGTGACTAATAAGGCCAGAGGGATTTGCCACTGAATAACCTTTTTATAAAGTAACCATAAGCCGCCGAGTAAAAATGCAACATTAGCCCACATCCAGTTATTTTGTGTAAAGTGATTTAGATACTGAGATTGCTTAACAATATTCTGATATTCCTGACCTGATGTTAAGCCCGTTTTAATTGCATCTAAGGGGGTTGCTCGAGTAATGGCATCCCATTCAGGTGTGACATGGCTATTAAAAATCACTTTTAAGCTATCAATTAATCCATAGGTAGAATGGCTAAGTGTCTCGGGTTTTATCCATTGACTCATCTCAAAAGGAAATGAAACAATTAATACGGCAAACCCTACCATTGCAGGATTAAAAGGGTTATAGCCCAGCCCACCATAGAGGTGTTTGGCAAGTATAATGGCAAAGAAAATACCCACAAATATAATCCACCAAGGTGCAAGCGGCGGCAAACTCAGGGCTAATAACCAAGCTGTGACAATGGCACTAAGATCACTTAAAAAAGGCAGGATAGGGCGTTTACGCAAATATAGAACAGATGTTTCCAGTATGATTGCAAAGATAATTGCCAGTACGACGTTAATTATCACTCCCCAACCATAGGAGTAAAACATGACAAGCGTCCCTGGAATCAGTGCAACAATAACTTGTAGCATTTCTTTGCTTACAGTTTGATTGCTAGTGAAGAAAGGAGAGGTGTTAGTTTTAAATTTCATTATGCCTTATCTTCCTTTGTTACTTCTTTCTTAGCATTATTCTTTAGATCTTCTTTTGAGGTCTTATCTTTTTGTGAAGCACTTTTTCTGGCTTCTTTTTTGGCTTTCGATCGTTCTAATGCTGCTTTTATAGCTTCTGCTTTTGCATCTTTTACGGTATTTTTAATAGTGCCATCAGATTTCTCCTCATCCCCATCTTCTACTTTAGCTTTAGCGGCTTCTGCTTTTTTCTTTTGTA
>CAZWEA010000038.1:2953-13920 GCA_964632635.1 uncultured Cocleimonas sp.
TCCTCATCCCCATCTTCTACTTTAGCTTTAGCGGCTTCTGCTTTTTTCTTTTGTAGGGCTGCCTTATGCGCTGCTCGTTTCTCATCACGTTCGCGTTTCTCACGTTCTTTTCTAAATATTAAGAACTCGTGCCTTTGACGCGATAAATCCGCTTTTTCTTTTGCTTCTTGCTGTTCTTTGATTTCTGCTTTTGCAAACCGATAATAGTCAACTAGTGGTATATGACTTGGACAAACATAACTACAGCAACCGCATTCAATACAATCGTATAAATTATGGTCCAAGGTTTTTTCAAAGTCTTTGGCGCGTATATGCCAATACAGTTGCTGTGGTAAAAGTTTAACAGGACATGCTTGCATGCATTTGCCACAGCGAATACAGGGCAAAGTAGCTTGATTGGAAAAAGCAGAATTGGTTTCATTTAATGCTGTGGTCGAAATAAATAAAGCACAGTTAGTGGCTTTAACGATAGGTATTTGATCATCTTTAAGTGCATAGCCCATCATTGGACCACCCATTATTAGGTGATCTGCCATTTTAGTTAGACCGCCTGCAAGTGTTGCTAAATGATGAAAAGGAGTACCGATTAACACTTCGAAATTTTGTGGAGCTTGAACGCCATTTCCTGTAATTGTTACTATTCGAGAAATTAAAGGAATACCTTTGATGACGGCATTATATATACTAAACAGGGTACCAACATTTAGCCCTAGTATTCCAATATCATGAGGTAAACCGTTAGCTGGCACCTCTTTACCTGTGAGAATTTCTATCAGTTGTTTTTCGCCACCACTTGGATAAATGGTCGGTATACTAACAACTTCAATTGACGGGTCTTTGGCTTGTTGGCAAGCATGTTGCATCGCTTTGATGGCTTCAGTTTTATTGTCTTCGATGCCTATTAAACATTTTTTTGGTTTGATGAGTTGTTGAATGATCTGGATGCCAATCATAATTTCGTCGCTTTTTTCACGCATTAAGCGATCATCACAGGTGATATAAGGCTCACACTCGGCACCATTAATAATTAAAGTATCAATCTGATGTTGTGGGTGTTGTGAAGACTGCTCTTTATTCGCTAATTTAACGGCACTCGGGAAAGCTGCTCCACCTAAACCAACAATACCTGCAAGCTGGATTCGTTTTAATATATTACTGGATTCGACTTTTGTTATGTCAGAAATAGGTGATAGCTTATATTCTCCCCAATCATCCTTGCCATCAGTGTTTAGAATAATACACAAAGCTGACAATCCAGATGAATGAGGAACAGGTCGTTCTTCGATTAGGTCAATAGTCCCTGACGTTGGTGCATGTATATTTGCACCTAAAGCATTATTGCTCATCTGTGCTATTAATTGACCTTTGAAAACCTTGCTACCTACCTTTACAACAGGCTTCGCAGCTCTTCCACTGTGTTGTTGTAATGGTAGTATTAAGGTATCAGGAATGCTTACTTCACCAATGGGCAATTGGTTTGAGTCATCTTTATGAAAAGGCGGATGCACGCCACCGTGAAACTCCCATAGCTTCCTAGCAGTTTTGATTTTACTTATTTCATTCACATTATTCATGGTGGTGAATCAAGTAGAATAGGGATAATTGGGTAGCTTTTTTCAATAGATTTTGGTTCTTGCCACTTCCAGTTATCGGTTGTTACTTTTAAAGGTTCCATAATGATACAGTCAACTGGACAGGGTGGTAGACAAAGTTCACAACCCGTACATTCAGATTCAATCACCGTGTGCATTAGTTTTGCAGCACCAACAATTGCATCGACAGGACAGGCTTGAATACATAAAGTACAGCCGATACAGTCTTTTTCAATAATGATGGCGACTTCAAGTGTATCAGCTTGTTGTTGCTCTGCTTCCTCATCTAAATCTAATGGTTCAACATCCAATAAATCTGCTAATGCCAACATGGTTGTCTCACCACCAGGAGGACATTTATTTATTGGCGCTTCACCTTTTGCTATCGCTTCTGCATAGGGACGACACCCTGCAAAATCACATTGGCCACATTGTGTTTGGGGTAGCAAGTTATCCACTTGATTAGCGATTGGATCACCTTTGACTTTAAATCGTACAGAAGCATAGCCAAGCACTAGCCCAAAGAAGGTGGCTAATCCAACTAAAACAAGTAATGCTGTAATCATTATATCTTTGCTAAACCTGTAAAGCCCATAAATGCCAATGCCATTAGACCAGCAGTAATCATGCCAATGGCGTTTCCTTGAAAGGCTTCTGGAACATCAGATGCCGCAAGTCGTTCGCGCATTGCTGCAAATGTTACTAATACAAGGGTAAAGCCGATAGCGGAACCAAACCCATATAAAGCTGATTCGATAAAACTATTGCTTTGCTGCACATTCAATAAAGCGACACCAAGAACGGCACAATTTGTTGTAATTAAAGGGAGAAAAATCCCCAGGACGTTGTGTAATAAGGGGCTTGTTTTATGCACGACTAATTCTGTGAAACCAACGATAGCGGCAATGACTAGAATAAAACTGATAGTGCGTAAATACTCTAATCCAAAAGGTTCGAGTAAAAATTCATGCACTAGATAACTGGTGATTGAAGAAAGTGTCAATACAAATGTTGTTGCCAAGCCCATACCGATAGCAGTTTCTAGTTTACGGGAAACACCCATAAATGGGCACAGGCCCAAAAACTGGGTGAGTACAATATTGTTTACCCAGACTGTGGCAACGATAATCAGTAAATATTCGGACATTGAATTCTAGCCGCTATAAAGTTGGGCTATTTTGCCATAGTGAGACCAGCCTTTATATTAAAACTGTAGATTGAAAGGGAATTTATTGTAGTTACTTGATATAAGAATGTAACAATGAACACTATTACTGTTTTTATTATATGGCACCCCCACCTTTTTTTGACAATTGTGTAGCTAGTTATGCATTAGATAAAAAGCTTGCAATGTTAGTATTTTATAATATACTAATTGTATCTGTTCTATTACAACTGTTTTTAACGGGTATTAAAAATAGTTTGAGCAGATACCTCCTAGCGGTGGGCGCCCTTCATGGGCGCCTTTTAGTTTCCATTCTTGAAAATCAAATAAACATCTTCCATTACATCAATTACAAGATTATTTTATGAGTGATGTACATTCATAGATTAGCCTGCATGAAAAAAATAAATTGCTAAGGTTTAGTGTGGCGTGATACCACGTAATCTTTCATTTCGGCGACGTAATAATTCGACCATAAATAATAAAAGAATAGAGAAACAGATGAGTAGTGTTGCTACTGCGAGTATTGTGGGGCTTATCTCTTCACGTATTCCTGAGAACATTGCCCAAGGGATAGTTCGCTGACCGACACTACCGACAAATAGAATCACCACAACTTCATCAAAGGATGTAATAAAGGCAAATAAAGCACCAGAGATAACACCGGGTGTAATTAATGGTACGGTTATTTTAAAAAATGTATTGGTGGGGGTTGAGCCTAAATTAGATGCCGCACGTGTCAAACTGTGATCAAATCCTGTTAATGTTGCTGTTACCGTTATGACCACAAAAGGTGTGGCGAGTGCAGCATGCGCTAATACAACTCCCCAATAGGTTCCTGATAATCCTATTTTTGCATAGAAGAAATACATCCCTGTTGCTGAAATAATCAGAGGTACGATCATTGGTGAAATTAAAATCCCCATAATTGTTGCTTTAAAGGGAAAATCTTTTTGGCTTAAACCCAAAGCAGCAAGCGTGCCAAGGAAGGTGGAAATAATTGTCGATGAAATTGCAATACTAAGTGAATTTTTTACAGCTTTTTGCCATCCTGGATCATTAAAAAACTTCTCATACCATTTGGTTGAATAGCCCTCAGGGTCAAAACTCAACATTTCTGGGGTAAAAGTAAAATATGGCTGAGCATTAAATGATAATGGAATAATAACCAAAATAGGAATTATTAAGAAAAGGAAAATCGCCACACAAATCGTTAGAAAGGTGTAGTGCCAAACTCTTTCGCCAGTGGTCGCGTGTAAAGGTAATGCCATAATTTTCTATCCTGTCTATTTTATTCTATCCAAGCTTCATATTATCAATGCCTACAATTTTGTTGTAGACCATATATAAAGCGAGTACCAGCATAAGTAGCAGTGTCCCTAAAGCGGCGGCTAAGCCCCAATTCAATGATTCTGAGATGTGATAAGCAATGAAATTACTAATCAATGTTCCGTCCGTTCCACCGACCAAAGCGGGTGTAATGTAATAACCGATGGCGAGAATAAAGACCAGAATTCCACCCGCGCCAATGCCCGCGACAGTGTTTGGAAAATAGATTCGCCTAAAAGCAGTAAAAGAGGTGGCTCCCATTGAACGTGCTGCACGCACATAGCTTGGATTAATGGTTTTCATCACGCTAAATAGAGGCAAAATCATAAAGGGTAATAATATGTGCACCATCGCAATCACTGTGCCTGTTTGATTGTGAATCATCGCGAGTCGACCATCATCACCAATTAAACCGATCCAGACTAAAACATCATTAATCACCCCTTCTTTTTGTAAAAGTGCTATCCATGCGCTGGTACGAACCAGTAATGATGTCCAGAATGGGAGCAATACTAAAATAATCAGTAAGTTGCTAGCTTTTGTCTTGAGTGAGGCTAATAAATAAGCAATTGGGTATCCGAGTAACACCGTAAGAAATGTTATCAAACCACTTAACCACAAGGTTTTTATAAATAAATCGATATATATTTGGCTTTCTTCGCTCTTCTTACCGACACTTCCATCGGGTTTTGTTTCCATGTCAATCGCTGCTAAGAAATAGGACTTGGTTTTACTTCCACTTTCACGTTGAAGCAGTTGCCAAGTAGAAGTTTCCCCCCATTTTTTATCGACTTTGATTAAAGCTTCTTTGTAGCTTGTATCAAGTTTATTTACATCAAAGCGTTTTAGCTTACGACCTGTTTTTCTATACAAACTGGACATGCCAGATTTTTCAAAATTTAATCTTCGCCCAACTCTTGTTATTGTTTTATTTTTGGCGGCTATTTGAGCATCTTCGATAAACGCTTTGAAGACTTCTTCGTCGGGTAGTTCACTGGATGTAGCATCCCATCTAGCTAATTCATGGATAGTCGTAGGGAGAATTGTTGCAATGTAATAGGTCTTACCATTGCTTTTACCTACATTATTGTCTACGCCACGAGATAACATTTCGTAGATTGGCATTAAAAAAGTGAGTAGAATAAATAGAAATAAAGGCAAAACTAAAAGCAGAGCGGTAAGTTTACGTTTCCTTAACGACTTTTTCAGGCTTTGTTTTAACGATATGCCATCGGCTGTTGTTAATGGAGCCGAATTTGTGGCAGTACTACTCTGCGCCATTATTTATATTCCATATAAAAAAACTAAAAAATAATCTTTTGGTAAATATACTTTTAGCAAAAACACATTTACAAAAAAATAAGCTGGAGCAGAGCTCCAGCTTAATAAGTATGGTTTACTTCTTAGCTAACCATGCTTCAAACTTCTCTGAAAGCTCATCTTTATGATCTGCCCAGAAATTAATATCTTTATAGATAGTATTTTTGGCATTAGCAGGAGCTGTGGGCATATGAGGACCCATCTCGATTCCTAAGTCAGCATGTTTACCAACAAGGCCTGCAGATGATGCACGTGCAGGACCGTAAGAGATATACTTAGCTTGGTCTGCAAGACGCTTAGTATCTGTAGCAAACTTAAGGTATTTAAGTACTTCAGCTTTATTTGGCGCATCTTTAGGAACGATCCAACCGTCTAGTTCAAAGATTTGAGCATCCCACATCATGCTAACGGGCTGCTTGTTCTCAACAATGGCAGAGAATAAACGACCGTTGTATGCAGAAGCCATTACCACCTCACCATCGGCAAGAAGTTGACCCGGTTGTGCGCCTTTCGTCCACCAAACAACACTGTCTTTAATCGTATCCAGCTTTTTAAAGGCACGTTTGATGCCTGCTTCTGTATTTAACGTTTTGTACACATCTGCAACTGCAACACCGTCAGCAACTAATGCCCACTCTAGGTTACCTGCGGGATTCTTTTGTAGCGCACGCTTACCAGGGAATTTCTTAAGGTCGAATACGTCAGCAATTGTCTTAGGACCCGCGTCACCTTTAAATTTATCATTACGGTAACCAATCGTTGTTGAATAAACAATCTGTGGAATGAAACAAGGCGAGATAATCGCATCACCAAAATCTTTAGATGCTGGTGTTCCATCTGGTGCGTTTGCTAATAGTTTGTCATGGTCAATTTCCATGGCAATGCCTTCGTCACAAAGTGCGATAGCTGTTGATGGTACAACGTCAACTAAATCCCATGTTACTTTGCCTGCTTCTGCCTGAGCACGTAGCTTTGATGCACCTTCCGCGGCTGAGTCATCATTTACGATATTGATGTCAGGATTATTATCCATATAAGGCTTATGATAAGCACGCTGCTGACTCTTTGTATAAGCGCCACCCCATGATACAACAACCATATCGGTTTTTGCTTGAGCTGTTGTAACACTGGCAGCAAGTACTGCAGTAGCTAGGCTACATTGAATAAACGTTTTCATTATTTCTCTCCTTTTGTGATAATGAATATTATTGTGGATGTGTTTATCACATCCTGTTTTAAGATTTTTATATCCTATTTGTATATTTAGTCTGAAGCATTTAAAGCTCTACAGTCTTTTGCATTCCAGCCAATTTTTACGTTATCACCTTCTTTAAGGCTGGCATGGTTTGATGAGTTTGGAATTTTTACGAAAAAGTCATTACTGCCGCAGACTTCCATACGTGTTCTAATATGATCACCCAAATAAATCAACTCAGCAGCTTTTGCGCCAAATACATTGTCTGCCTGACCTTCTTCGGGGTTTACAATAACGCGTTCAGGGCGAATAGATAAGGTGCAACGCGTGCCGATTCCAGAGGTTTTGATCTTATTTGCAGTAATTTCAGAGCCATCATCTGTTTTAACAACACAGCTATTATTCCCTTCGCTGACAACCGTGCCTAAAAGGCAGTTATTATCACCAATAAAATCCGCTACAAAGGCATTTTCAGGTTCTTCATATAAAATAGCAGGAGGTGCTAATTGCTGGATAATGCCATCATCAAACACAGCCACCCGATTCGACATAGTTAACGCTTCACTTTGATCATGAGTTACATATAAAACAGTGACACCTAAGCGTTCATGAATATGTTTGATTTCATATTGCATTTGTTCACGTAAGTTTTTATCTAGTGCACCTAATGGCTCATCCATGAGTACCACTTCAGGATCAAATACAAGTGCTCGGGCAACCGCAACACGCTGTTGTTGACCGCCTGAAAGTTGAGCGGGTCTTCTGTCTGCAAAATCTCCAAGTTGAACCATATCTAAAGCTTTTTTAACCTTAGCATCACGATCAGACTTTCCCATCTTGCGTACTTCTAGTGGAAATGCAAGGTTCTCGCCGATGGTCATATGTGGGAATAGGGCGTAATTCTGAAATACCATGCCGATTCCACGTTTATGTGGAGGGACACTATTTATGGGTTTGTTATCGAGAAAAATTTCGCCGTGAGTTGCTGGTTCAAAACCAGCAAGCATCATTAAACACGTTGTTTTACCTGAGCCAGATGGACCTAACATGGTAAGAAACTCTCCTCTTTCCATGTTGAGGTTTAAATCTTTGATGACAAGAATTTCACCATCATAGCTTTTTTGAACATTTTCGAATCGTACTAAAGGATCACTAGAGTTTTCTGGCATTGATAGATTTTTATAGGGAGTGTGAATGTTTAGTAAAGATAGTACATGAACTTTTTAAAGTCAAATTATTGAAAAATAAAAAGTATTTTGATATCACTATAGTCGTTTTACATAGGTAAATTTACTTATTTTTTATTGTGTAAACTATAATAACTGGCACTAGAAACGTTCTTCTTTGGCACTAAGTTGATTACAAATAAGGACTAATATATTTCATATAAACGATAAATTTAAAAAGGAGAAATCTAATGATAATTGGTGTACCAACAGAAATTAAAAACCATGAATACCGTGTAGGTATGACCCCTGAATCCGTTGCTTCTGCTTTGGCACATGGTCATGAGGTTATTATTCAAGATGGTGCAGGTTTAGGTATCGGTGTGGATAATGAAGCCTATGAAAATGCAGGAGCAGTCGTAATGGATAATGCTTCTGATATTTTTAACAAAGCAGAGATGATTGTTAAGGTTAAAGAACCTCAAGCGGTCGAGCGAGAGATGCTTCGTGAGAACCAAATTCTCTACACCTATTTACATCTCGCCCCAGACCCTGAACAAACGATTGACTTAATTAACTCAAAGGCTATCTGTATTGCTTATGAAACTATTACCGATGATCAAGGCGCGTTGCCACTGTTAAAACCTATGAGTCAGGTAGCAGGAAGGTTATCTATTCAAGCAGGTGCTTATTCATTGGAAAAAAGTCATGGTGGATTGGGTGTACTTTTAGGGGGTGTTCCGGGTGTTGCCCCTGCCAATGTTGTGATACTGGGTGGTGGCGTTGTAGGGTTTAATGCAGCGCAAATGGCAGTTGGTATGCAAGCAGATGTGACAATACTCGATACCAGCCCTAAAACTGTTGAAAGCTTAAGTAATTATTTTGGAATAAAAGCAAAAGTCATTCATTCCAATGCAGGTATATTACGAGACTATGTATTAGGTGCTGATCTTGTTGTTGGGGCAGTGCTAGTGCCTGGGGCTTCTGCACCAAAGTTAATCAGTAAAGACATGCTCGTTGAAATGAAAGATGGCGCGGTTCTAGTGGATGTTGCCATTGACCAAGGAGGCTGTTTTGAAACATCAAAAGCAACCACACATGCTGACCCAATCTATATAGTCGATGACATTGTGCATTACTGTGTAGCGAATATGCCTGGCGCAGTACCAAGAACATCTACCTACGCATTAAATAATGCCACCTTGCCACACTTATTAGCCATAGCCAATAAAGGCTGGAAGAGAGCATTAGCGGATGATGTTAATTTGTTAAGGGGTTTAAATGTTTGTCACGGAATGGTGACGTATGAAGCGGTAGCTAAAGAACTTGGATATGATTACGTGCCAGCGCAGAGTCTTGTGAACTAGATCTAGAGTAGGATTCTAATTGTGTAAAAAAGGTGGGGGTGCCATTATATATCTCCTTAAGGCGTAATTAGTGACTCGATAAGTATAAAAAATTCAGGAAAATGTCTTTGCTACTCAGACGGAGTAAAAACTCTTCATAATAAACCAGTAAAATATAAGAGTGTTTCGACTATCAATAATAGAACTGCCATAATCCAATGATTAAAAATTTTAAGGTAGGTTGATGGAGACAGTACTCATAACAGGATGTTCTAGCGGTATTGGTTATCATGTCGCTAAAGGCTTAAAAGAGCTTGGCTATAATGTTTATGCTACGGCGCGCAAGGAAGAGGATGTTAAGCGTTTAATCGCTGAGGGCTTTAAGTGTTTGCAGCTCGATTATGCTGATTCTGAAAGCGTTCAAGATTTGGCTAATGAATTGATGCTTTTAGTGGGCACTAATCTTTATGCGGTTTTTCACAATGGCGCTTATGGACAACCGGGTGCGGTTGAAGATTTGACTCGTGAGACTATGGAGAAACAATTTGCCTCCAATGTATTTGGCTGGATGGAGTTAAATAATCGTTTAATTGTTTTAATGCGTCACAATAATCGAGGGCGTATTATTTTCAATAGCTCAGTGCTTGGTCTTGTCGCCTTACCTTTTCGGGGTGCTTACAATGCCAGTAAATTTGCGATTGAAGGCTTTGCTGATACCTTGCGCTTGGAATTATCTGATACTAATGTGAACGTTTCTTTAATTGAACCAGGCCCGATTGAAAGTAAGTTTCGCCCCAATGCATTGCAAGCTTTAAAAGATAATGTTGATATGGAAAGAAGCGTCCATCGTGATCGCTATAAAAGAACTTTGTTTCGTTTAGCCAAAGAAGGCAATGTTGATCCGTATACTTTAACTCCTGAAGCTGTTCTTAAAAAAGTTGTTCATGCACTTGAGAGCAATAAGCCAAAACCTCGTTATTATGTTACTTTTCCTACCTATTTCATGGGGCTTATGAAGCGTTTTTTATCGGCGAAATTATTGGATAAGCTGATATTAAAAGTAGCAGGTGGGGAGTTAAAGGACTAGTTATGCTTGAATATTTATTTTTCAATCAACAAATTGCTGATAAATTCACAAAGTTTTTAGATGAGAAGAAACTGGATTGGTCTCAGTTTGATGATCCAATGCTAGATTCTATTGTGATTAAGACTCCTGAAGATATTGATGATTCACTTTGGGATGATATGGATGATTATCATGAGGAACTTGGCAATGAGGATCAGAAAATACTTGAAGAAAATCTTGTAGATGACGATGCAACGAATGCAGCGGGTATTTATATTCAACTTAAAAATGGTGAGCAAACAGTGGCTCAAATTAACCCAGAAGTGATGAACCGCATGTTAGGTGTGATTAGTATGAATGAGTTTAATGATTTTGTTGAAACCATTGTATCTAGTGTTGAAAAGCCCGACGATTCACCGATTTGTGAAATTAAGTAGAAAAAATAGAGAGTCATTCATTGGTGTAAAGGGCTTGTATAAGATAGAGTTGCAATTCTTTATTAGCGTATGCTAATATGCGCGGCTTCACTTGCCCCTGGAATTGTTATGTTAGATTTTATATACAATAAAGTAACCGACTATTTTGCTATTTTAACTGTCTCCTTACTCCTACTTGTAGTGCTTCCTTATATCACAACTGAGCAAATGCCAAGCCAGCCAGATTCTTTAATCATAGATGTAAAAATTGCTAAGTATGCTAATACTGAAGTCAAACCAGCTTATATATTCCAGCAGTCAACAAAACAAGAAAGTTTAGTTCGAGAAAGCTTAGTTCGAGAAAGCTTAGTT
>CAZWEA010000038.1:14020-23277 GCA_964632635.1 uncultured Cocleimonas sp.
TTAGTTCGAGAAAGCTTAGTTCGAGAAAGCTTAGTTAAGATTAGTAATTACCCTGTAAAAGGTGGAAGGCTAACCTCAGGTTTTGGTTTACGTAAAGATCCGATTCACGGCAGAAGTAGAATGCACAGTGGTATTGATATCGCAGCGATTAACGGCACTTTTGTTTATCCTTTGGGAACAGGAAAGGTTGTTTTTGCGGGTAGAAAAGGGAGTTATGGAAATGTATTAGAAATCCAGCATGGTAACTCTGTAATCACCCGATATGCACACCTTGAGATGTTATTAATTGATGTCGGCAGAGAAGTGAGTAAAGAGGATATCGTTGGATTAGTAGGTAATACGGGGCGTTCAACTGGACCACATTTGCATTTAGAAGTCTTTTTAAATAAAAAGAAAGTTGATCCAGAAATGTTTTTAGCAGGTGATGTTGCCGCAATTTTTTCAAGTTTAATACTGCAATAGCTTTAAGAAAAATTCACACAACTATTGATTCTGGATAATAAATTTATCCAGTTGATTGGCAAATTTCTGTCGATCTTTTTGATTAATGGGAGGTGGACCACCAGTATCTACTCCACTTGATCGCATTGTTTCCATAAAGTCGCGCATATTTAAACGTGCTTTAATGTTTTCAGTGGTATACAAATCACCGCGAGGGTTAAGAGCTATTGCCCCTTTATCAATGGCTTCAGAAGCTAATGGAATATCGCCTGTAATGACAAGGTCACCTTCGTTAACTCGACTAACAATTTCATTATCAGCCACATCAAAACCTTGTGGGACTTGATAGAAATGAATAAATTTTGACGGTGGAATACGCATTGCATGGTTAGCAATTAAGGTTGTTTTAATTTTTGTGCGTTCAGCGGCTCGGAAAAGAATTTCTTTGATCACCACTGGACAAGCATCAGCATCTACCCAAATATGCATTGTTTTGATCCTAAAGAATATTATCTAGCATTATAGCACTTTGAGGCTTTATGCTGTAACCTGCGCGCCGCAGATAAAGAGAGAATAACAGCTATGAATTTTGATTCACTGGGACTTAGCGCCCCAATTTTAAAAGCTATTAAAAGTAAGGGTTATACTAAACCTTCAGCTATTCAGGAAAAAGCGATTCCCGCCGTTTTAAAAGGCAGGGACTTAATGGCGGCCGCTCAAACGGGAACGGGTAAAACCGCTGCGTTTACGTTACCAATATTAGAGATTCTTTCTAAGGGGAAGAAGGTACGACCTAAGCACATACGGACCTTGATTATTACCCCGACTAGAGAGCTGGCGGCGCAGATTCAAGACAATGTTCATATGTATGGTAAACACTTACCACTGACATCTACAGTCGTTTTTGGTGGAGTAAAAATAAACCCACAAATTAAACGCCTTAGTAAAGGTGTTGATATTTTGGTGGCAACCCCAGGTCGTTTGATTGACTTACACAATCAAAAAGCTGTTCACTTTGACCAAGTAGAAGTATTGGTTTTAGATGAAGCAGATCGTATGCTGGATATGGGTTTTATTCACGATATTCGAAGAATTTTGTCTAACCTACCTAAATTTCGTCAGAATTTATTATTTTCTGCAACATTTTCTAATGAGATTAGAAAGTTAGCAAAAACGATGGTAAATGATCCTGTAGAGATTTCGGTAACCCCTAGAAATACAACAGCAGATACAGTTAAACAATCTATTTGCCCAGTGGATAAAAAACAAAAATCGGCTTTGTTAGCGTATTTGATTCATGAAGGGAAATGGGATCAAGTGCTAGTCTTTTCTCGTACTAAACACGGTGCTAACCGTTTAGCCAAACAATTAGAAGCGAAGCAAATTACGGCGACAGCAATTCATGGAAATAAAAGTCAGGGTGCGCGCACGCGTGCTTTACAAGACTTTAAAAAAGGTGAAGTTAGAGTTTTAGTTGCTACCGATATTGCTGCGAGAGGTATAGATATTGATCAGTTACCGCATGTGATCAACTTTGACTTACCTCAAGTGCCTGAAGACTATGTACATAGAATAGGGCGCACGGGTCGCGCAGGTAAAAAAGGTGAAGCGATTTCATTGGTAAGTGCAGATGAAGCGAAACTGCTTGCTGCGATTGAACGTCTAATTAAAAGAAAATTAGAACGTCGTTTAGTTGATGGTTTTGAACCTGATCACGATGTGCCTGATGCAAAGCTGGATGCGAAACCAAATAAACCGCGTAACAATAATAACTCGAAATACAAAGGCAAATCTTCCAATAAAGGGGGGGGTGCCAATAGCCCTAAAGGGAATAAGAATTTCAACAGAAGAAATAAAAAATCGAATCAGCAAGGCTCTGGTGGGAATTCAAATCGTTCTCGAAGTGGAAATAAGAGTACTTAATTTGAATTAGTATCGAGCCTGTAACATTCGTTAGTGTAAGGATAAACACGCAGTCTTCGACAAGCTCAAGGAACTACTTAGACAGTAGTCTGAGTTTGTCGAATGAATTGGTGCATTAGTCCTTCGTTGTTGTTTTTCAGACCGATTAATATGTCAATTCTCTTTGTGGTCTACTTATGTAGATACTAGTAGAATAATAGAATGTGTTAACAACTGTATCTACGAAGGCAATTAATCAAAATAGAATTAACTTTGTTGTTCCTTTATATTCCAAGTCGCTAACATTAAAAGAAGTACCACAAATAGCATAACCGCTGCGCCAACTAATAATGCATAGTCTTGCATTTCTAAAATATAATACAGTGCAGCATATAAACTGCCGAGTAGGATTAAAACAAATAGTCCTTTGATAAAGCTTCTCAATAGGGCAAAACTGTAGAGCGTGATGATTCCCACTGTAGTACCTGCTGAGTACAGATATGCCTGGGTAAATGGGAGGTGTTCAGAGAGTGCTACGAGTAAAATATAGAAAAGCGTCAGACATAAGCCAACAACACCATATTGGATAATATGTACTCTTCGTTGTACGGTTACTTCAAAGATTAAAAAAGAAAGAAAGGCTAGGGCGATAAATAGAGCGCCATATTTAATCGCGGCGGATACTTTGCTGTAACGCGATGTGGATGTCACCATATTAACCCCTGCTGTGACATCATCTAATTTGAAATCACCTTGATCTAATAACCAAGATTGCGGATAGTTTCGTGTCAAATGAGGGATATTCCAGTCGGCATCAAATCCTGAATTGGAGACTGTATTAGATTGAGGCGCGATATCACTTTTAAAATCTGAGTGCTTCCAGTTAGACTCAAGATGGGTAGCCGTATTAATGCCTAGTGGTGCAAAGCGAAATTGTTCACTGCCATTAAAGTTAAGTTTGATTTTAAACTTTGGATTAGTCTCGCCTTTGGGTATATTTTTCATGCTAGCGTGAAAGCCATTTTTAAGAATTCCCGTCATACGCGTACCAGGTTTAAATGTTGATGTGCTGTCTTCCCAGTATAATGGCGATGTCTTTTTAACCGCTTTAGTATCACTAAGGCCCATTGCCAGCCATGCTTTATCCCACTTTATAATATAACGGCTGCCCTTACGTGGCAGCGCATTAAGGTTAAAATGACCACTAATTTCTAAATCTGCTTTATAGACTTCGGTATCATAAATACCCCGTTTATGGTGCGCCTCATTGAGTGTTCCTTTAATCACTAATTCTTCAGGAAGAATAATCATAGTTTTATCATTAAAAATATCGCGGCTAACTGTTTTTGCAGCGCCATTACCATCATTGACGGTTTCGACACTGGTAATATGTTCCTTATAGGGAACCGCTAACACAGGTCCTATGACCGTTTGATTATCACCCCAACTGCTGGCAACATCACTGACAACACTTTGAAAGTATTGAGCGCGTTGTTTAACGACTTTGTCCACCATATAAAGCGGAAAAAGCATTAACAGCATTAATAAAATAACTAATAGACTACGAACAGTTAACGACTGTGAGTAAGGGCTAGCTTGTATTATAGGTGTATTTTGTTTGTTGTCATTTTCATAAACTACTTCAAATGATCTTGATTGTTCTTCTGGCATGTTTTTTAATCCCCTTGGTCGCGCTATCGCGCTAGAATACATTAATTGTATAGATCAAGGAAGCTCATGATTGTTCTCGGAATTGAAACATCCTGTGATGAAACAGGTATTGCGATTTATGACACCAAACAAGGTTTAATCGCGGATAAATTATATTCACAAGTAGCCTTACATGCTGAATACGGTGGGGTAGTTCCTGAGTTGGCTTCGCGTGATCATATTCGCAAAACAACGCCATTGATTAGACAAGCACTTGAAGAAGCTGACCTTGAATTATCTGAACTTGATGGTATCGCCTATACCAGTGGGCCGGGATTAATTGGCGCGTTAATGGTGGGCGCATCTATTGGTCGATCATTGGCATGGGGGCTTAAAATTCCTGCTGTCGCGGTACATCATATGGAAGGTCATTTGTTAGCACCGCTATTAGACAAATCAGAGAAACAGCCAGATTTTCCTTTTATTGCTTTGCTAGTTTCAGGCGGTCACACCATGTTGGTTGATGTAAAAGCCGTTGGTGATTATACCATTATGGGCGAATCTTTAGATGATGCTGTAGGTGAAGCCTTTGATAAAACTGCGAAAATGTTAGGTTTAGGGTATCCAGGAGGGCCCGCTTTAGCGGCGCTTGCCGAACTAGGAAAACAAGATGTCTATGAGTTCCCAAGACCTATGGTGCGCCATCAAGGTTTAGATTTTAGCTACAGTGGTTTAAAAACTTATGCCTTAACAACGTGGCAAAATTCAACGAAAACAGATCAGGACAAAGCCAATATTGCCTATGCGTTTCAAGAGGCGGTGGTCGATACATTATTTATAAAATGTCGACGTGCTTTAAAAGAAATCTCAGGAACACGTCTGGTGATTGCTGGAGGCGTGAGTGCCAATACCCGTTTGCGAGAAAAGCTACAAGACTTGGATGCTGAAATATTCTTTCCTCGTTTGGAGTTTTGTACCGATAATGGCGCAATGATCGCTTATGCAGGTGCGATTCGTTTAGAGGCAGGGCAAAGCGAAGAGCCTCGCATACAAGTAACACCTCGCTGGTCATTGGAAGACTTACAAAGACCTGCTGAAACGTCAACTGAGAATTAGAAAATGGCGATTAGCTCCACTATTCATAAAGTTGTTTTGAATATTGCTGATATGGATCGGCACTATTATCAAACACATGAACTGACAATAGCTCAACATCCATCAGAGACTGATTTACGTTTGATGATTCGGCTTATTGCTTTTGCGCTAAATGCCAGTGAAAACTTAAGCTTTACCAAAGGCTTAAGTACAGATGATGAGCCAACCCTTTGGCGAAAATCACTGAGTGATGAAATCGAGCTATGGATCGATTTAGGGCAACTAGAAATCAAACGTATCAAAAAAGCTTGTGGCAGAGCAAAACAGGTAATAATTTATACCTATAACGAACGTAAAGCCAAAGTCTGGGTGGAACAACAGGCAGATATGCTAAAGCGCTTTAAAAATCTCAAGCTTGTACAAATCAAGGCTGAAGACGTGGACAGATTATTACAACGAAATATGGAGTTGCAATGTAATATTCAAGAGGGAGAAATGATGTTAGTCGGTGCTGAACATGAAGTGTGCGTGTCTTGGCAAAGTCATTTGGATGAATAGCATGCAATTACTCAAAAAGAGCGAGATGCTCTCAATAACAACAAAACCTATTCGAAAGATGTAACGAAGTAATTTTTCGTATTTATGGTGCTTTAAAAAGTAATTATCTAAAAAGGGTGGGGGTGCATCCTGTTGTGAATGACTTTAAAGGGATTATCCATTTATCAGATAAATTTTCAATTAGCGAATAATTCACCTATGCTAACTATTATATTATATTAAACCCCAATATAAAAATAACAGGTGTTCAGATGATTAAGACATTTACCCTAAAAAAAATCCTAGAACAAAAAACTTCAGCAACAGAAGGGAAAATGACGTTTGTTTTGATCGACGAAACTGGTGAACATCGAGAAGTGAGTGGTGTTACACAGTTGGATGAAAATCAGCAAGCAATTAATATATCAACACATATTAAAAGAGAGCATCCATTAATTCAGTGCTTATTTGATTCTAAAATTGATGAGACTATTAATATTGAATTTGATCAATACAATACGGTTATAGAACGTAATGACAATGAATTTAAAACACCTACAGTTGAAGATTTAATTAAAGAAATGCAAGAGAAACCACTTCGCTTAGGGGCGTTGCTAAAATCTACAGAAATTAAAACGACTGAGAAAATACACTGACTTTAGTTCGTTGGACTTGATTAAAGGTTTCTTAATCAGGATCTCCTTAAATTCGACTGCTTATTTTACAGTTAATGGTTTGTGAAAATAAGAGTCAATTTCTTAACTCATTCATATGTTTCTGCTATTCGTTGATCCGTGTCAATCACAATAAAATTCCCCCCTTTTTTTAACAATTGTCGAATTAAGGCGGGGGTGCCATGTACAGATTTGTCTAATTTGTTGGTTGATGGATTGCACCTTAAGACGTAAGATTCTCGGATGACATCTACAGCATCTAATATTGTTTCGATTAAAAAAATATCAAAAACCTATCAAGGTGGCTTTCAAGCCTTAAAGCAGGTTAGTTTAGATATTGCCGAAGGTGAGATCCTTGCACTTTTAGGGCCAAATGGTGCCGGTAAAACGACACTTATTTCTACCATCTGCGGCATTGTGTCTCCCAGTTCAGGCACGGTTACCGTGAATGGCTTCGATATTATCAAAGACTTTCGGCAATCTCGTGAATTGATCGGTCTTGTACCTCAAGAGTTGACACTTGGTGCATTTGAAACGGTTTGGAATACCATTAATTTTAGTCGAGGTTTATTTGGAAAGCCACGCGATGATGCTTTTCTTGAGCAGCTACTAAAAGACCTGTCTTTGTGGGATAAAAAAGATAATCAACTCAGAACCCTTTCGGGTGGTATGAAACGTCGTGTCTTAATTGCTAAAGCACTTTCTCACCAACCCCGTATTTTATTCTTAGATGAACCCACCGCAGGTGTTGATGTAGAGTTGCGCAAAGATATGTGGGCGATAGTTGAGCGCCTGCGAAAATCAGGTGTAACAATTATTTTAACGACGCATTATATTGAGGAAGCAGAAGAAATTGCCGATCGTATCGGAGTGATAAGTAATGGTGAGTTATTATTGGTTGAAGATAAACAAACCTTAATGCAAAAACTGGGTAAAAAACAGTTAATTATTGAGCTAACTGCAAGTGCTTCAACAATACCTAATAGCCTCAAAAAATTTGATGTAGCCTTATCTGAAAATGGCTCTGAGTTGATTTATACCTATGATATCTCAAGTGAAGGCACGGGTATAACCGCATTATTACAAGCGATTAATGATTCTGACTTAAGCTTAAAGGACATGAGAACAACACAGAGTTCACTGGAGGAGATTTTTGTTAATCTTGTCCATCAACCGATCAAGGACAAATTAGATGCAGTTTAATAGCTATGCGGTAAAAGCAATTTATAAATATGAAATGCTACGAGCATGGAAGACATTATTTCAATCGCTGGCTTCTCCAGTTATATCTACGGCGCTGTACTTTATTGTTTTTGGTTCGGCAATCGGTTCTCGCATTGAAACCATCGAAGGTATTTCATACGGTTTGTTTATTGTCCCAGGTTTAACCATGTTGTCGCTGTTAACTCAAAGTATCGCGAATGCCTCATTCGGTATTTTCTTCCCTAAATTTACGGGTAGTATTTATGAAGTGCTCTCTGCCCCCATATCATTTTTTGAAATTATGTTGGGTTATGTCGGGGCAGCAGCAACCAAATCCTTCATTCTAGGCGTGGTTATTTTAATAACAGCGAGCTTTTTTGTTGATTTGAAAATAGCCCATCCCGTTTGGATGTTAGCCTTTCTTATTCTCACCTGTATCTCATTTAGCTTATTTGGTTTTATTATTGGGTTGTGGGCAGCTGACTTTGAAAAGCTTCAAGTGATTCCTTTATTAGTTATTACGCCCCTCGTTTTTCTTGGTGGAAGCTTCTATTCAGTCAGTATGTTGCCACCTTTCTGGCAGACGGTGACACTGTTTAATCCCGTATTGTATTTAGTCAGTGGCTTTCGCTGGAGTTTCTTTGAAGTCTCTGATGTTAATGTTGGCTTGTCTCTGGCAATGATCGTTGTGTTTTTAGTTGTTTGTTTAGCAATAGTAAGTTGGATGTTTAAGACGGGTTATCGCTTAAAGCAGTAGTTACTACTATGCAGTGAATAATTTGTAATTGTCCAAAAATAGGGGGGGTGCCATATCAGCCGTAACTAATTTTAACTATGACTTTGGTGAGCACTTGTTTTTAACGATTAAATGATGGATGTCCTAATTCTTTTGAGCAACTTATGCTCTATTTAATAAATTCTTAATTCAAGACTCTTCCCTAAAGAGCTGGCAAATTTCTCTAAGGTAGAAAGTTTTACATCTTCAGCATGATTCTCAATTCGAGAAATAGCTGATTTTTTTGTATTTAGCTGTAAAGCTAATTCTTCTTGTGTAATACCTGCATCTTTTCTTGCTTCCTTTAAAAGCAAACCAATTTTAAATGCTTGATAACCCTCATCAAAATTAAGAGAAAAGTCATTATCTGTTTTTTTTCTTTTATCAATATAGTTCTTTAAATCACTCATCATTACTTCCTCTCTAGATATTCTTTCTTGCGCTTTTCAGCAAGAATAATTTCATTTTTTGGTGTTTTCTGTGTCTTTTTAGTAAATCCATTGGTTAGAATTACTAGACTACCTTCTTCTTGAAACCCAAGTAACCTAAAAATATTATTGCTTTGTTGAACTCTAATTTCCCAAATGTCATCAGTATTTTTTAGTTTTTTATAATATGTCGTTGGAAGTGTTTCCAACTCCTCTACGATCTTCATTACCCAAACAACTTTTTGAGCTTGCTTACTATCAAGACTATCCAAAAAACATTCTATGGGAGAATCACCTGATACTGTTTTGTAAAATATGATTTCTCTCATAAGAGCAATGTTAACCCGCAAGTGAACTTTAGTCAAATGTAGTGATGTGCCCCACGAAACAACCGAAAAATGGACATCCATCAAATATTGGTAGTAAAGCACCGATAATGACTTGTTTTTAACGATTAAATGATGGATGTCCTAATCCTTTTTACTTAAATTTCATTAATTTTTTTTCTTATACTCGTATTTATATCATCCCAACTGTGTAGGCTTAAATCAC
>CAZWEA010000039.1:0-12892 GCA_964632635.1 uncultured Cocleimonas sp.
AATGCATCCTGTAATAATGTTTTGCCAGGCTCAGTGTTAAACCAAGTTGATAAACCAGAAGGATGCGGTAACGGGATACAATCCGCTTGTAACAACTCTGTATCAATAACAAACTGCTTACCCACAACATCACTCAGTTTTTTTGCTGTTAGATATTGCGATATAGCCAGTTTACCAATGGGTATTATTAGTTTTGGCTGTAATATTTGATATTCAATCTCCAGCCATTGTTTACAGTTGGCAATCTCAGTATTATTCGGAACACGATCACCACTCCCTTTCGGGTTTTTACCTGGAAAACATCGACATACGGCTGCCATATAAACTTGTTGCCGAAAGTCTGACTCATCCATGCCAATAGAATTAAACCATTTAAACAAGGTTTTTCCTGCCGTCCAACCAAATGGCTTGCCAATATCTCCCTCTCGAATTCCCGGTGCCTGACCTATCGTCATTATAGGCGAATTAACAGCTGTTCCTGTAATGACAGGTTGAATCATATCCGGGCAACTTTTACAGAGCTTCAGTTTTTCTTGATGTTGAATAACTTTAGAGTTCATAAATACATCTCTGAATATGCTTTCTAAGCATTGATTTTTGAGGGAAGTTTAGACGTTAAATAGAAATTATTAGCTATATTAAATGCATGCTATACTTTGGTTAATAATACAGCACTGAGGGGACTTAATAGTGTATAAGCTAACATTTTTTCTAGGAAATGCTAACCGTTTACCAATTATTAAAACATTAACAACTACAATCTTTTTACTATTTTCCCTTATACCAATTAATATCGCTGTAGCTGAGTCTAGCTATGGACCCGTTAAAAATGGTGAAACATTATTTGGAATTGCAAAAAAAAACCAACAAACTGAAAGTGCTCTTTCAATAAAACAGTTGTCTATCGCTATTTTCAACCTTAACCCTGATGCCTTTATATCCAATAACATCAACCTTCTAAAAAAAGGAGCACGGCTAAAACTACCTGATACAGAAGCCTTAATTAAATTAAGCAGTAGTGATGCAAAAGCACAGTTTAAAAATCATACCCATGCATTACAGGTCATTCGAGTCGAAGCAAAACATTTAAAACGAGCGAAACAACAACTTGCTAAGAACGAGAATCAGCTTAGACATTTACAACAACAACTCAATAAATCTCGTCAATACAGTAAACATTGGCTAACGTTATCAAATAGCTTAGTCAATGCTAAAAGAACACTCAAAAAATCACAACGGAAAGTTGCCAAACTAAGTAATCTTCTAATTGAAAAAGTCACTTTAAAATATACTGCCCCTATTACGATTCAAATTCCTATACAGGATGATGATGTAACCGATGCAATGGCTAAAGTAGACAAACGTCTTAATGATATCCAGGCAAGCCTTGATAGTTTCAATAAAACTAATTTAACACTGATCGAAAAAGTACAAGAACTATCAAAATTAAATGATCGTGTAAAAGTACTTGAAGAGAGCTTAGGCTCCACAGATAACCTAGTCGTTCAATTAAAAGTCACCTTAGAAGAGATGCAAAAATCCATCGACGAGCAAGGTGTTATCACTAAGAATTTGACTGAGCGCTTTCAGGAACTAAAAACTAAAAACGAGATAAAGAAAGAAGTTGAAGAATCTGCAAGTAGCGACGCCCCTGTAAACAACAATGAAACAGAAATAAAAGTTGAGAATAATGAAAATGACCAAGATGAAAGTGAGGAGAAAAAGCCTGCTGTTGGTTCTATTGAAGATTACCTAGAATCATAAATTTAAAAGGTCACATGCAAAGCCCCAGATCAAATACTAGTTTTAACATTGTCTAAACGTTATTTGGCTCAGCAACTCGACATTACTCAAGCTTACTAACTAATTCTTTTAAGTAAGTGATTCTAGTATTTGTTTCTTCTTCCAGCCGATGAATTTCATCAAGAATAATTTCTTTTTGCTTGCTCTGTGAATGCTTTAACTCCACAATTTTATGTAGTTCATCTGTCACTTTAGACACAAAAGGAGAAACCTCATAAAGCACTTCTGTTTTATTCAAACCACTGTCAGTAACTACCATTTTCTTAGAGCGTCCAAATCTAAACTTTTTACTGGTTGGTAATAAAGAACCTTTTTTGCGTTTGTATACGATGCGTAGAACATCAATATTATTGATATATTGCATTGAGTAGCGTGTAATATCTTCTGGATTTGTAATGCCCATCTCAGTTAAGGCGGGGTATTTTTCTGCCATATTCATCTCCTTTGTGTATATTTTAAGGCAAACTACTTAGTTAATTCTTCATCGGATACACTGAAGTATAGTAGTAATTTAAGGGTACCTCTATTAATTAGGTATTTCTTCTGGCAACACCAAAAATCCAGAGTCGAGGCGTAGTCTTGTAGAAGAAACACCTATTTATAAAATAGGTACCCTAATGTTAATTTTCTGCAATCCCTTTAGAAATACTCACAGCACAGTATTTTAACTCAGCTATCTTTGCTTCGGGATCAAGAGCTGCATTCGTCAATACATTGGCTGCTGCTTCAAAATAACAAAATGGCATAAATATCGTCCCTTGGGGAGAATGATCGCTCACTCTAAGTTGTGTTTGAATACTGCCACGTCTTGTTTTCAAACGGACTAAGTCGCCCTCTTTTAGCTTACATTTAAGTGCATCACGAAAGTTTACAGACACCCATGGTTCTGGCTCTAAGGTATCAAGTACCATTGACCGCCTAGTCATACTTCCTGTATGCCAGTGCTCTAATTGTCTTCCTGTAATCAGGATATATGGATAGTCATTATTGGGACACTCATCAGGTGGGATAATATCTGCGGGTACAAGTTTTGCTTTAGTTGATTTTGTAGGAAAACCATCTTTAAAAAGGATAGCTTCCCCTAAATCACCTTCATTTTCGCATGGATAGGTGACACTTTCTGTTTGTAATCTCTGCCAAGTGATTCCAGCAATAGAATCCATACATTGGCGCATTTCATTAAAAATTTCTTCAGGGCCAGCATAATCCCAAGTTAATCCTAATCGATTTGCTATTTTTTGAATTATCCACCAATCCTGCTTTGCATCTCCTGGAGGGGTAACTGCTTGGTGACCAAGCTGCACTGTTCGATCCGAATTAATATAAGTCCCCATTTTTTCAGCATTAGCAGTAGCAGGTAAAATAACATCAGCATAAAATGCAGTCTCTGTCATAAATAAATCCTGTACCACCAGATGATCCAGTTTTGCTAATGCAGCACGTGCGTGCAATACATCAGGGTCTGACATTGCAGGGTTTTCACCCTCAATATACATACCTTTCAGTTTTCCCTGATAAGCATGATTCATCATTTCTACGGTCGTCAGTCCAACCTCTGTATCCAAGGTATCAACACCCCAGAGCTTTCTAAAACGCTGCTGTATTTTATCATCCATAACCGATTGATAATCAGGGAAAACCATTGGAATCAGACCTACATCAGAAGCACCTTGTACATTATTTTGTCCCCGTAATGGATGCAGACCTGTTCCAACTCGACCAATTTGCCCCGTGATCATACATAGTGAAATTAAACAACGTGCGTTATCTGTTCCATGAACATGCTGAGAAATACCCATCCCCCAAAGAATCATGGCATTTTTTGCAGTTGCGTAAAGGCGTGCTATCTGTTTAATTTCTTTTGCTTGAACCCCACATATATCAGCCATTTTATCTGCAGTATATTTAGATAAGTGTTGTTTTAACTCTTCATAACCTTCGGTATGTGCATCAATATACTCTTCGTCAATAAGGTTCTCAGTAATAATCACATTCATCATAGCATTTAGCAAAGCCACATCAGATGCAGGCTTAAACTGTACGAAGTGTGTTGCATGGCGAGTTAATTCAGAACCCCGAGGATTCATAAATATTAGTTTAGTGCCATTCTTAATTGCATTTTTCATCCATGAAGAACCTACGGGATGATTAATTGTTGGATCGGCTCCAATAACAATAATGACATCCGAATGGACAACATCCGCCATTGGATTTGATACAGCTCCAGAACCAATACCTTCTAATAATGCAGTAACAGAGGATGCATGACAAAGGCGGGTACAATGATCAACATTATTAGTACCAAACCCAGTACGAATTAGCTTTTGAAATAAATACGCTTCTTCACAACTACCCTTTGCCGAGCCAAGACCAGCCAATGCATACTTTCCATCTTGTTTGATAATATCCTTGAAACCATTTGCCGCAAAGTCTAAGGCTTCATCCCAACTTGCCTCACGAAAAAACTCTAAGGGATTGTTAGGGTTAAAATTTAACTCTGCTGATTTTGGACTATCACTACGACGAATCAGTGGCTTAGTCAATCGTTCTGGATGATGAATGTAATCAAAACCAAATCGACCTTTAACGCATAAACGTCCCTGATTTGCTGGGCCATTTCGCCCCTTAACATGCAATATTTTATTATCTTTAATATGATAGGTAAGCAAACAACCTACGCCACAATATGGACAAACTGAGTCTACTGTTTTATCAGGCTCAATCAAGCCAACCTTTCCTGAAGGCATTAAAGCACCAGTCGGACAAACTTGAATACATTCACCACAGCCAACACAGCTACTTTTCCCTAAAGGATCAAGCATATCGAATATTATTTCAGTTTCTTCTCCTCGCTTTGCTAGCCCTATCACATCATTGACTTGGATATCACGACAAGCGCGTAAACATCGCGTGCAATGAATACAAGCATCAAGATTTACCGTAATTGCAGGATGAGAATTATCTTTCACAGGCTGATTTTTAATCCATTCAGATGATCTAAAACGAGTGCTATCAACACCTAATTTCTTTGACCAATGGTTTAGCTCGTTTTCAAGAGTGTATTGCTCTTCGGGCATATTTGAGAGCAATAATTCCAATACCATCTTTTGTGCTTTATTAACACGCTCATTATCCGTATGGATTTGCATATCTGGCATCACTTTACGACAGCAAGATGCGGCTAACACTCTCTCACCTTCAATTTCAACCATACAGGCTCGACAATTTCCTGCTTCTTCCAAGCCCTCTCGATAACATAGATGAGGAATCTCAATGCCATGTCGCTGCGCGGCTTTAAAGATAGTTTCATCTTCGTTAGCCTTTACAGTTTTACCATTTAGATTAATTTCAATCATACAATTAAACCTTAGGCTCTATTTCATCAGGAAAGTACTTAATTACACATTCCATTGGGTTTGGAGCTGCCTGACCTAAGCCACAAATTGAAGCATCCTGCATCACTTTACTTAAATCATGAATATGATCAATACTCCATTGCTTTTGTTGCAGTAGCTCGACAGCCACAGATGTTCCAACTCGGCAAGGCGTACATTGACCACAAGACTCATGCTGAAAAAACTTCATAATATTTAAGCTGACATCACGCACAGAATCAGCCTCAGATAACACAATAATTGCAGCCGAACCAATAAAACACCCATATTCTTGTAAAGTATCAAAATCTAATGGGATATTAGCGAGCCTTGCTGGAAGAATCCCGCCTGATGCTCCTCCTGGAAGATAACCATAGAGTGTATGCCCTTGTTGCATTCCATCACAATATTCAGCGATGAGTTCCAGTAATGTAATACCCGCAGGTGCCAAATAAACACCGGGGTTTTTAACTCTGCCACTAACGGAGAAAGAACGTAAACCCGTACGTCCATTTCTCCCTTTAGATACAAACCACTCCGACCCCTTTTCGACAATATCCCGCACCCAATACAAAGATTCCATATTGTGTTCAAGCGTTGGACGATTAAATAAACCCTGCTGTGCTACAAAGGGAGGGCGTTGCCGAGGCATACCTCGTTTTCCTTCAATTGACTCAATCATAGCGGACTCTTCCCCGCAAATATAAGCTCCCGCACCACGACGTAAATGGATCAAAGGTAAATCTTGTTTAAACTTTGATCTTAAGACTGCTAGTTCCTGTGTGAGTAATTCTCGAATACCCGCATATTCATCACGCAGATAGATATAAATTTCAGCAATTCCCACAACATGTGCAGCAATTAACATGCCTTCAATAAATCGATGAACATCACGCTCTAAATAATAGCGATCTTTAAAAGTACCCGGTTCACCTTCATCAATATTGACAGCCATTAAACGTGGCGCTTGTTGTTCACTAACAATACGCCATTTTTTACCAACAGGAAATCCAGCGCCACCCAAGCCACGTAAACCTGAGGACTCAAGCATTTCAATTATTTGATTATTGTCTTTCTGTTGCAGCACCTTCTTATAAAGCTGATAACCTTCAGATTCTACATACTGATCGAATCGAATAGCTGATTGGGGCGCTGAATCTTTACTTTTCCCCTCTGATAGTAGCTGCTGTACTTTATCTACAGTCGCTTTAGGAACAGGCATAGTACCCACAACAGCAACTGGAGCAGACTCACAACGACCCACACAGGGAACCCGCTGAATCGTAATTTTATCATTTGTTAGTGCGTGTAAATTAGAAATTAGTTTTTCAGAACCAGCCAGACAACAAGACACGGAATCACAAACACGGATAGTCAACTCTGCTGGTCTTAGCTCACCTTCTTTCACGATATCAAAGTGATGATAAAAACTGGCAACTTCAAACACTTCAACCTGACTAATATCAAGCACTTTAGCTAAAGCATGAAGGTGCTCAACGGGCAAACAATGAAAATGATCTTGAATTCGATGTAGGTATTCGATTAATAAATCACGCTGACAAGGAAGATCATGAATCAGTTGTTGCAACTCATTCATAGCAGAAGGCGATATTGATCGACCTCTTTTTTGTCTGCGATGGTTTTTCTTGCTCATATCACAGCCTATTGTTTAACTTTTAATTGTCTTAAGGGCATCTCTATGCAAATTATAGGAACACTGATCATTTACAACATACTGTTAAGCGTCACTTTTATAACTAACATCTCACTATGTTAAAAATAAAACTCGATACAAAAAAAAGCGGCCTAAGGTTGGCCGCTAATAGAGTACTACTATGAATTCTTAAATCTTAAATCTAAATTGCAATGTATCGCCAGCCCTCTTGTAAATGCTTTACTACAAACTCAACTGCAGATGGTGCAAGTTTTGCACTTTCTATCAATTCTACGGGCTTTCCCATTTTCTTATACTGATACAAGGTGTTATTGCATGCCACAAAATCGAGTGCTGGATATAAACCCTTTAGTTGTTTTATTTGAGCCGTATATGGTGAAGTACTAGTACGTAGTAAATCAATCCCTGCGGCACTCGCAACTAAATACACTTTACCTTCTGTATTATGAAATTTACTCGCCAATTCTTCTGCTTTTTGTAAAGCTTTCTCGAACTTCTTAGGATCTGAAGAACTAATAAATAAAATTACTTTATCATCCTGGATTTTAGTACCATCAATAGCAATACCATTTCCACCTATCACGCCAGAATCACGCAACACATAGCCTGCGCTGAGTGTCACTAGAAATGCCATTAAGAAAGAAGCAACTTTTGCAAAAGTACGATACTTTAAACCAGCATGTGGCAGAGACTTATGTGCATACTCATCCAATGGATAAGCCGTTTTAACAAGATCTTTAACACGATAAATATCGCACATCTCACCGCGTAACTCTGAATCACTTTCTAGAATTAACAAAAGCTCTTCACGTTGCTTTGAGCTTAGTTGCCCATCAGCTAGTGCATTTAAACGATCCTGAATTGAGTCATTTTTACTGTTCATTTAACTCTCCTGAGTCGAGGCTGTGATGTCTCTGATGCTAAACTTCGTACATTCATTAAACGTTGTTTTAGCATGATTCTTGCACGGTTCAAACGACTCATAACTGTACCTAAAGGTATATCTAAAATTTCTGATACCTCAGCATAACTACATCCTTCTAAATCAACTAAGGTAATCACTTGTCGTTGTGTCAAAGGTAGAATTTCAACTACCTGTCTCACACGAAGTATAACCTGCTCCTCCGTTAATTGCTTCTCTGGGGTCTCTTCAGACGTTAAGGTTACATCATCAATATCTAATGAAGGCTTTGTAGCACGTAAGTATTCCATCCAACTATTATGTAAAATTCGGTACAGCCAAGATTCCAGCCTTGAAAAATCTTCCAACTGATCTTGTTTCAATAAAGCTTTTTTCAATGTTTCCTGAACTAAATCATCTGCCAGCATGCTGTCTCCACACCATGAATTTGCAAGGCGATATAAGCGCGGCCTTTGCTCTGATAATTGTTTATCCAGTTTCCTTGAACGAAAAAAATTCGTCAACATAAATACAACCTCCTGAAGTATAGATGCAGCTACATCAAAAAATATTCCAAGAATATGGAATATTTTTTACAACAGCTTCATCTGTTCTTATGTAACTACTGTTTTGTTATAGCAAAGGATGCAGGGATCAGTAGTTTTTTTGAATAAAACCTTAGGAGAACGAGTATGAAACAGATCAAACAAATATTTATTCCGCTATTCACCATTCTGTTGTTATTTGGAAACATTACGGCACAAGCAGGTGAGTTTGCAGAAAAACACGTTGTACTACAAATGAGTGACCCAAGTAGACAGACACTCGTCATGAATGTAGCAAATAACTTAATTAAACACTACGGACAAGACAGCATTGACGTTGAAATCGTAGCATTTGGTCCCGGCTTAAAAATGTTGTTTAAAAACAATGAAATTAGCACGCCAAGAATTGATAGCCTACAAGCAAATGGAGTTAAATTCAGCGCATGTCTCAACACCGTAGCAGCGATAAAAAGAAAAACAGGAAAAGAGCCCAAGCTCAATAAACATGCCATTAAAGTAGCAGCAGGTGTAGTAAGAATTATGGACTTGGTAGATAAAGGATACACATTAATCAAGCCATAGATCAATAAAAACTGTAAGGAGAAGACAAATGAGTAACAAATTATTAAAGACTGTTGTAAGTCTAATTGTAGTTGGTTTAAGTCATCACGCTTTAGCTGTTGACTGGCCAGCCCTACAAGGACTAGAAGGTAAAAAGAAGGAGAAAGCAATAAAACTATGGGGGTTTATCCAACCTGATTTTTCATATACAGATGGCACAAATATTAAGGCAGGTCCATGGGCAGGCCAAAAAGCTGTATTCAACCAAATTGGTCCTGATAATAAAAGTAGTGAGACTTTTAATGTCCGCAGAGCACGTGTTGGAATTAGAGGGCAAATGGATTACAACAAAATTAACTACTTTTTCCTTTCTGAATTTGGTAATAACGGAATCACCCGTAATGATGGAGCGCAGTTAACGGATGCGAGTATTACGCTCAACTATATACCCGGTGCACATATTCGACTGGGACAATTTAAAACACCCCAAGGTAACGAGGCACAAAAAGCAATTCACACATTTGACTGGAACAATTTCACTAACGCAGCCAACCAATTGCTACTGGAAAGGTTTACTAATGAAGATGGATCACGCCCAGGAAACCCAAATGGTCTCAATGGTCCAATTGGTGCATTTCGTGACATAGGTGTACAAGTTTTTAATACCTTCAAAAAAGATGACCGTGAATTTACCTATGCAGTCATGTTAGGAAATGGCAACGGTATCAACCGTGGCGACAATGATGATAATAAGGATTTGTATGTACTCCTTTCTACTGAAAAAGTTTTCGGTGGTCGTGGTCCTCGTCGTCAAGGATTCAAAACCTATGGTTGGTATATTGATGGTAAGCGAACATTAAACTTTGCGAATGGCACAGCAGGCAAGCAAGAGTTTGACCGCACCCGTTGGGGGCTAGGAACCACTTACCGAAAAGGTAAAATCAGAGCAGCTGCTGAGTATGTTAAAGCAGATGGCATGATATTTAACGGTTCTGATGGTGGCGCCATTCCTGGATCTATTGCCACCCGTGGTCCAAACGCTGGAGCTGTCGCGTCACTTAATTATCTAACAGATAATGAAGCCGATGGTTGGCATGTTGATTTGGGATATAAAGTTGCGCCAAAAGTAGAACTTGGCATTCGTTATGACGTGCTCAACCGAGCTACCGAAGGTAACCCAGCATTAGAGCGCGAGTTTAAAACTTTAGGTCTTAGTGGGCAGTATTTCTTTAGTAAAAGAACACGCCTAATTGCCAATTATGAGTTCCGTGAAGCAGAAGCACCAAACCTGCCAAGTGGAGCGCCACCAAACCAGATATTAGATGGCATGGATGATCGCTTGTCTTTACAGGTATTGACTGTTTTCTAAGTTCTTTTTGCTCAGAACTATCTTAAAGAAAAATTAGCCCTGAATTCAGGGCTAATTTTATGTCTTAATAATGATTACTCTACTATTTAGCCCAAGTATCCCTCAAGCTAATCGTACGATTAAAAACTAAATCATCAGATTTTTCATCTTTAAAGAAGTACCCTTCCCGTTCGAACTGATAAGGAATATCAGTATTTGGAGTAGCAAGGCTAATCTCACCTTTACATCCTTGCAATACCGATAAGCTCTCAGGATTTATCGACTCCATAAAGTCTTTACCACCCGCATCAGGTGCAATATCATTAAACAATCGATCATAAATTCGCACTTCACAATCAACATTTTTATCTGCTGAAACCCAGTGAATTACCCCTTTTGCTTTAATTCCATCTTCAGGATTATTACCCACGGTATTTTCAATAATACGTGCTTTCACTTCAATAATATTCCCCGCATCATCTTTAATCGCCTCATCTGCTTCAATGATATAAGCATTTCGCAGGCGCACACGTTTACCAATAACTAAACGCTTATATTTTTTATTCGCCTCTTCCCTAAAGTCAGCTTCATCAATATAAAGCGTTTGAGTAAATGGTAATTTTCGACTTCCCATCGTTTCATTCTGTGGATGATTCGGTGCAGTCATTTCCTCCACTTTGTCTTCTGGGTAGTTAGTTAATGTGATCTTTAAAGGCTTTAACACGCACATCGCCCTTGGTGAATGAGTATTTAAATCCTCACGCACGACAAATTCAAGCTGACTCACATCAACCACACCATCCACTTTAGTCACACCCGTGCTATCAATAAAATCACGAATAGATTTTGCAGTGAAACCGCGACGGCGCATGCCAGAAATCGTCGGCATACGCGGATCATCCCAGCCATCAACCACATTAGTATCTACTAACTGTTTGAGTTTGCGCTTACTGGTCACAGAATAATTCACATTCAAACGTGAGAATTCATATTGATGCGGTGTTGCAGGAACAGGCAAATTCTCTAAAAACCAATCGTATAAAGGACGATGCTCAACAAACTCTAAAGTACAAACAGAATGCGTAATCCCCTCAATCGCATCGCTTTGCCCATGTGCATAATCATAGGATGGATAAATATGCCACTTATCTCCCGTTTGATGATGCGTCATATTTTTAATGCGATAAATAACAGGATCACGCATTTGCATATTTGGATGTGCCATATCAATCTTCACACGCAATGCACAACTCCCATCAGCAAACTCCCCATCGCGCATTTTTTCAAACAAGGCTAAATTCTCTTCTATCGAACGGTTCTTATGCGGACTATCCTTACCCGCTTCTTTTAAATTGCCTCGGTATTCGCGCATCTCTTCTTGAGTTAAATCACACACATAGGCTTTGTTTTGTTTAATCAAATAAATAGCCCAGTCATATAACTGCTGAAAATAATCAGAGGTAAAATGAATCTCCCCTGCCCACTCAAAGCCCAACCATTTCACATCATTTTTTATCGATTCAACATACTCAACATCTTCCTTTTCAGGGTTAGTATCATCAAAGCGTAAATTACACTCACCGCCGTATCTTTTTGCTAAACCAAAATTAAGGCAAATTGATTTCGCATGTCCAATATGCAAATAACCATTCGGTTCAGGAGGAAAGCGTGTATGAATTTTAGAAACCTTGTTTGAGGCAAGATCTTCTTCTATGATTTTTTCAACAAAGTTAAGTGGCTTTTCGTTTTCAGTTGTCATATGTATTTACAATTTAATTAAGTTAATCGTTTTTCAATCCGTTCTAAGCGTTCAAGTATCTTCTTATTATCATCACGAATATGGCGTAGCTCAGCGACCTCCCCTTCATCATTCTCCAGATTATACGCATCATGCTCGCTTTGCATACGCTCAATTACAATACCTATCATCATATTTAAAAACACAAAGGCATTAAGGAAAATAAATATCAAATAATAAACCCAAGAAAGCGGATACACCTCCATGGTTTCATACATAATATCAGTCCAATCCTCAAAGGTAACCACCCGAAACAAAGTTAACATAGCTACCGCGATATTACCCCACAACACAGGGTTAATCTCATCAAACAATAAACTACCAACCGCGGCAAAAATATAAAAGATAATAAACATCAACAATAAAACATAACCCATTGGTGGCAATGCTTTAACCAAGGCAGAAATAAGAATTCGTAACTCAGGAATAATAGAAATTAAACGCAACACCCGGAAAATTCTAACCAACCTAGCCAACAAAACCATCTCAGAATCTTCAATAGGAATTAAGCTAATCCCCACAATCAAAGTATCAAAGACATTCCAAACTTTCTTGAAAAATGCCAAAGAATGCCCCTCAGCAATGAACCTCACAATAATCTCAAATAAGAAAAGATAGGTGATCGCGGTATCCATAACCGTCAGAATATCCAAATAAATCGGTGGAATATCGTATGTCTTCGCACCAATCATTAAGGCAGAAATAATAATCACAGTAACAATAGTAAACTGAAATAATTTATTATTATTCAACGTATTAAGAAATGACTTAAGAGGAACCATATAAAAACATCTCACTAAGCTATGGATAAAGCGCCGTAGTATAAACGAATGTCAAAATGAGTACATCAAGGTAGTTATTTAAATGGCACCCCCGCCAAAATTTGA
>CAZWEA010000039.1:12992-23047 GCA_964632635.1 uncultured Cocleimonas sp.
CAAAATTTGATAGCTGTCCTTTGTTTAGTCAAATACAATCAATCATTTGAATCTGGGAGTATTACTCTACTATGCCTAAAACAACAATACGTACTGTAAAAGAGCAAGATTTAGAACGATGTTTTGAAATTGAAGCAGTGTCATACTCTGGAGATGAAGGTGCAACAAAAGAGAAAATATTTAAAAGAATTAAAACCTACCCTGAAGGGTTTATAGTTTTAGAAAACTCAAAAGAAATTATCGGCTTTGTTAACTCAGGGGCTACTCACAAAGTTGAATTATCAGATGAAGCTTTCAAAGACTTAGTGGGTCATGATCCCGCCGGTGAACATATTGTAATAATGTCTGTGGTTGTTCACCCTGACTACCAAGGAAAGGGCATCGCTAGTAAATTATTACATAGCTTTATTAACTCCATGAAGCTATTAGACAAAACAGAAATATATTTAATTTGCAAAACTGAATTGATTGATATGTATGCTAAACATGGTTTTATTTACTTAGGAGAATCAGCTTCTGAACATGGCGGAATGAGCTGGCATGAAATGTCGCTTAAGTTGTAAGGCTTATAAACCACTGGAAAAACTAAAAACAATAAGCCAAAGAACACAATCTTGCAAAAACACGGGGGGTGCCATATAACATTCAGAGCAATCTAATGGCACCCCCACCTTTTTTTGATCATTGCTTTATCAACTTATCATTTCTCCTCACCTTTGGTTTTGCTATTTATTCTATTTAGGGTAATATATGTAATCACTTACGTAATTGATTTATCAATATGGATTTTTACTCATTATCAGGAAAAATGGCTTTAGGTAGTCGTCTTCGTCGTTTAGCTGATTCATTAGCTTCTGATGCAGGAAATATTTATGAACTCTATGGGGTTAATATCGACCCTAAGTGGTTTCCTGTTTTTTATATGTTGTCACATAAAAAAGAAGCCTCAATAACGGATATCGCTAAAGATATTGGGCATACCCACCCCTCTGTTAGCAATATCGTAAAGGAAATGGCAAAAGGCAACATCGTTACAGTATGCAAGTCTAAAGCAGACTCACGGGTGACAATTGTAAAGCTATCGGCTAAAGGTAAAAAGTTAAGTTTAAAAGCGGAAGAGCAATACCTCGATGTTGCCAAAGCGATAGAACAATTACAAAACCAGATTGGTATTGATTTATTTCAGGCTGTGGAGAAAACAGAAATACAGCTAGAACACCGTAGCTTCTATGATCGTGTTCGCACTGAACGAAAACATCGAGAAAGTGAAAACATAGAAATAATTGAATATTCATCAAAGTATCGAAGTGATTTTGCCGAATTAAATATTGAATGGATAAAGCAGTATTGGAAAATGGAAGATGCAGACTATAGCGCCTTAAATAATCCAGAAGATCATATTTTAAAACCAGGCGGGTTTCTTTATCTTGCTCGGTACAAAGGTGAAATTGTTGGCACATGTGCATTACTTAACAAAGGGAATGCTGTCTATGAGTTGGCAAAAATGGCCGTTAGGTCAAATGCTAAAGGGAAAGGGATTGGCTTTCTCCTAGGAGAAACAGTTATTCATAAAGCCATGAAAGTTAAAGCAAAAAAAGTTTACTTGGAAAGCAACACAATATTGAAACCTGCCATCAGTTTATACACAAAACTAGGCTTTAAAAAATCTCAGGGTATATCATCTCCATATGAGCGTTGTAATATTCAAATGGAACTGATGCTCTAGGAGAAATCGAACTTAGTACGAGTACTTAGTAACTCAAAATTCTATCAGAGAAACTCATGGGAAATTGGAGTACTTCATTAATTGATAACAAGGTTTCACTTGGCGAAGCCCCCATGTTAATAAATAAAATTTAATCAGGCAAAAGGAAAGATACCTAATGGGTGACAGTCCTAATATTGAAACTCAGGATACTGAGTCATAAAGCTTGAAGCTATCATATAAAGAAACTCCCAATGCTTTTTCAAATGCTTCTTTCTGCGATGATTGAACAACTTCCTGCTTTGCTTCTTCGTTCAAGTTGGATTTGAAAATACCAGCAGCACTAACAGGTAAGAAATCTTCATAAATGATTGGTTTGCGATCAATCACTTGTTGATCACTGCCAGAATTAGCATTCGCATAATACGCCAGACCTTGATCATAAAGCGCTTTATGATTATCTGGAAAATCTAAAAAGGTCTTTGCCAGTTGAACGGGATAATCCGAAGGGTCAATATTTAAAGAGTGAACGTGTTGAATTAATTTATCATATAAATCCCGTCCCTTACTTGTTAATGCAAGCCCTCTTTGTTCAATCTCACCAAAACGTGCCGTATGGGTTCCTGATTTTCCGTCACTAAATTCTATCTCTTCTTCAAGTGCTAAAAAACTGGTTTGGCGTAATAAGATAGGACATTTTCTTGTAGGTGGGCCTTCAACAACAGCTTTGGCTTTAAACCCCTGTTTAGAAAGTTCTAGCTGTACTTGATCAATATCTAAAGTCTGCGGTGTTAAGTGATTAATATGAGGTCCTTTGAAGGACACAATATCGGCAATTAATCCATGTGCTTTTTTCAGTTTTAAATACGTTTTCTTATCAACATTGGCTTTTCGATGCCAACGAAATACTTCCAAAGCTTCGCCAATAAACGTGTTTGCCTCTGCCTTGGTTAATCCGCCATTTACTTCAAATTGTTCAAGTAGAATAATTAAGCGAGAAGAAAAAATATTACGCTTAGCAAGAATGGTTTGCGCTTCCTCTCTTAATTTTCTGTCATCAATTAGGTCTAGCCTTAGCAATGATGTAAAAATACGAAAAGGATTTTGTTGAAGATCCTCTGTGCTTAGAGGTCTGAATGCCGTGGAATGAACAGGGATTCCAGCCACACTCAAATCATAATAATCTACTGGCTGCATTCCCATAACAGCAAATAGACGACGCATGGTAAACAACTCTTCGCTAGTACCAAGGCGGATTGCACCATGGCGTTCGATATTTAATTGATCAAGATTAACTTCTGTGAAAAGGGATTTATTATTCTCTAATACCGCTTTATTTACCTCTTCAACTAAGGCAAGCATACGAGCATATTGTGGCACTTCTTCTTTATACATGGCAGATAAAGCGGCACTGAATTGCTGCCTTATTTTATTGCTTGTTATGGTTTTCTCTGCTGACATTAGTATCGACTCATGCGCTAAAAATTTTCCCAGGATTCATAATTCCATTCGGATCGAACACATTTTTTAGTGCCTTCATATAGGCAATCTCTTCCTCACTGCGCGTGTAGTTCAAGTAGTCTCGTTTAATCAGCCCCACACCATGCTCGGCTGAGATACTGCCTTTCATTTTTTTGATAAGGCTAAAAATATCGTGGTTTATACTTTCACAGACTTTAAAGAAGGCATCAATATCCATGTCTTTTGGTTTGAGAATATTCAGGTGTAAATTGCCATCACCAATATGACCGTACCAAATCACTTCAAAATCGGCGTAGAGTTTGCTCACCATCTGATCAAGTTCATCCAAAAACAATGCAATATTCGAAACCGTAACCGACAGATCATTTTTGTAGGGAATTAAGCTTGATATGGACTCTGAAATATCTTCGCGTAAGCGCCATAAATCAATCGACTGCTGCTCACTTTGGCTCATTACCGCATCAATAATCCAACCTTTTTCAGAGCATATTTCAAAGGTATTAAGCATCTGATCTTCACGGCTGTCAGTGTCGTTTTCAAACTCCAACAAGATATAAAAGGGTGCTTGCTGTTCAAATGGGCGAGTGAGCTGTTGTGCCTGAAGCACATGTTGCAACGCTAACTCAGAAAAGCATTCAAATGCCGTTAATGTAATGGTCTTTTTGAATGCCTCAAAGACATTCATAATCATATTAATATCAGTAACACCCAATACCACGACACTTAGTTTCTTAGGTTTTTCTGCCAGTTGCATCGTGGCTTCGGTTATAAAACCGAGAGTCCCTTCTGAAGCAATCATCAAATGTCGCAGATCGTAGCCAGTCGCATTTTTTTGTAAACCATTATTTAATTCAAGGATATCACCTTTACCCGTCACGACGGTAAGACCCAGTACCCAGTTACGCGTTAGACCATATCGAATCACTTTGATCCCACCTGCATTGGTTGCAATATTGCCACCAATTTGACTAGAACCTGATGAAGCAAAATCAACCGGATAAATGAGATCATTATCTAAAGCAAACTGCTGTAAGGTTTTCGTTATGACACCCGCTTCACACACAACGCTACGATCAAGAGGGTGAAACGCACGAATTTTATTCATCCGTTCAAATGAAACAACCAACTCTTTATTACTGGCAACAGCGCCACCACTTAATCCTGTTCTCCCGCCAGAAGGAACCAGTGCAAGATGCTCTTTATTCGCAAACTCGACTAAAGCTTTAACTTGCACAGTAGACTCTGGAAAAACAATGGCAAGCGGGTCAGGTGCATACACACGGGTCCAATCCTTGCCGTAATGTTGTAAGGAATCGCTATCAAAAAGGATCGAGTCTTGTGAGAAAATTATTTTTAGTTTATCTAGCTGATCCATTGGGTGCTCTTTTAAAGTACGTGATTAGATTATAGAGCAGCTCTGTGGCTTTTGCTTTGCTGAGCGTTCAAACACTCAGCAAAGCAAATAAGGTGTAGCGAGTGTCGATAAGTATTAAAACAACTCAACTTCTTTACGAATTTCAGTTTCCATATTCGCAATACTACCAAACTGCTTCATCATTTCATCAGAACCTTCTTGTGCCATTAAGTTTTCCATAAAGGCTACTTGGTGCGCCTTACTCTCCCACTTTACGATGCAGTAGACTCTATCATCCGCGTCAATTCCTGAATCGCGACTGACAAAGCCCGCTGCCTTCGCTATATCAATATCAATATTTTTTGATAACGCTTTCCAGTTTTCAAGTTGTCCTTCATGTAATTCAAAAGATTCAACGATTGTAAATGGGTTCATACTTGGTTTCCTTTTATTAGTTTAGCTATGAGTTTTGAAAGTCGGAGTATAAAGTAACACTACTGACAGCATGGTGTCAGTAGTGTTTAAAAAGTTCTAGGGTAGACAGAAAAATCTGGAATTAATCATAAGCACAGCCGTATAAATAGTATCAAAGGCACCCCCCTACTTTTTAGAAGATTGCTTTAGTTAATCAATTGCTAACCACTCCATAATTATGATTATCAAGGCTTGCTAAAGTTTTGAGTCCAATAGTTTGTATATTTTGAATTAGGATTTATCGACACCGCCATACCAACCTCAGTGACATTAGCGCTCATAATATTTTGGCAATGCCCTGAACTTTCTAACCAGCTATCCACTGCTTGTTGCGGATTATCCCTAGCTGTACCTGCGGATATATTTTCAGAAAGCCACGACCAACTATAGTGATACGTTGCAACACGATCTGCCATTGTACTTTTTTTACCTAAAGCAAAACCACTCCAATCTGAGGCTGTACCCGAACCATCATGTGAGAATGTATCACTCCTTGATAAGTCCTGACTGTGTTCATATGCTGCCTTATATAGTTTGTCACTCCAAGCTACAGCAGGAACAGCAGGGAAATTCCCCGTACCACCACAGCTTCTTGCTACTGAGCGTGCGTTATTAATCAGGGTGAGATAGTTAATAATCTCTGCCTCACTTAAAGCAGGAATCGGCTGTTCATCATTTGGGCTTTCAGTTATTGGTATGACAGGAGCTGTTGTATCAGAATCAGAATCTAAGATAGGAACAGGAGCCACAGTTACTGGTACGTTTTCTTCACTATTAGTATTTCCATCATTCTCCACAGTCGTTGGAGTCGGAGTTGAAACTTGAATTTCATCGTTATGACTAACACTATCTCCACCACCACAAGCTGACAAAAAAGTCACAAGAAAAGTCATTAGAAGTATTGAATATATATTTGATTTAAGGGCTAACATTACAGACTCCAAGATTATTTTTAGAATAGTTTGATCTTAAGGAGCTTGACTAAGTTGCTTAGCATTTAGCTTGCTAATAAATAATTAGACTTGGTCAAAGCTCCTTCAAATGGTCTCTGATTAAGTCCATAAAATTCCGTGAGTTTACAAAGGAATATGCCTTAATTCGGGGTTTTTGGCATTGCAGAATTTCTAGGACTTAATAAGAGACACCTTAAAAGACCTTGGTAAAAACAGACAGTTCAATTTACTTTATTAGAATTTCTTGTATCAATCGAAAGATAGATCAGATTGGAGATATTTCAAAAACAATGTATTGGATTAAAATATAGAAACTGTATTATCAATTAAATCCAACACATTGATATTCATTAGATATAGGGCACCCCCGCCCTTTTTACAAGATTGCAAATGATCAAGTCAGTACTAATCACCAAATAATGACTTATTATAAATTTCCATTCTACGTCGCTCATCTTCCATGCTTTGAAATATCAGATCAAGCTGTTGTTGCTGTTGAATCATTAAAAGAGTCGCTTCAAAATACCTTTTAGAGCTTCTATTAAGTGAAGTAATTGCATCATCCATAGCACTCTTATTGGATACGATTTTTCTGCCACTGATAAGTGTATAAATACCTTTACCACGACTACCATGGCTAAAGTTTCCTACGAAGCGTTTGTAACAAGAATAAAGACTCTTCTCTTCATCGCAGGGTTTGTCATGTTTTAACCAATGATAACTGCCTTTACCGTTTGGTTTGCCTTTAGTCATTTCACCGGTGTAGCTTTGCTTCACATCACTTGAAAAGAATTCTAACGTTCCATGCCCTTGAGCATATCCTTGAAAGCATGCTCCATCCCAGCTCACTTCCTCATCAGCTTGTGGTGCTTCATTCCAAACTAAACACCCGTTTTTTTCTTCAAACCATTTTACTGCCTGCTTGCTACCACTTTTGAAAATGTATTCACCAGCGACGGGATGCACATCTTTCCACGTACCTTTGTAGACAGTACCATCTTGCCATTCACATTCACTGTAGCCATTCAATTTTCCTTTCTTCATACTGCCTGTACAAATTACTTGCTGATTGGGTTTCTGTTTTTCACCTTCATTTACTTTCTCTTCTTTCCAAACCATCTTAATGATACCTTCACCAGAGACAAAATCATCGATACATGACCCATTCCACATTACCGTTTCGACAGCTAAATCAGAGCCACTCCATACCTGACAGCCATTTTGATCTTTAGCCCAAATACCTTTTCCTTGATCAATTAATTCAATTTCAGTCAACGCAATATCTAAATTTTGCTTTACTTTATCACCATCAAGTCGGGTAAATATTCCGTTGCCAAACTTATCGTTTATAAAGTTTCCAACAAATTTTTTATAGCAATAAAAGCGATTAGTTTGGGAGCAAGGTTTATCATGTTTTAACCATTGATAAGTGCCCGTGCCATGTTGCTGGTTATCTTTCCACATACCTGAATATGATTCGCCATTTCCCCAATCCATCTCTCCATGACCGTTACGCATATTCTCTGCCCATAGTCCTGTATAGATACTTCCATCCTTCCATTTAAACGTGCCTTTTCCATGAAACAAATCTTCTTTCAATAGACCTGAATAGGAAATTCCATTACTCCATTTACAATCATTTTGACCATCAAGTTTTCCTTGTTTTAGTTGGCCAATACATTCTACCTTAGCGCTTATTTTATTTTTTTTAGGCTCTGATCTGATCATAGTAACAGTGCCTTTTCCTGACGCGTAGCCGTCCTCACATTGCCCTGTCCAAATGGTTTTTTCTAGGAGTGGATTACCCTCATTCCAAACGAGACATTGGTTTTGATCTCTCACCCAACTCATTCTCTCATTAGTATTTTTAAAGCTGATTTTCGTTCCATTTATTAACGTATAAGTCCCCTTAACACGCTTGTTATCATTAAAGTCACCAACAAAGCTTTTATAACAGTAATAAATATTATCCTCATCATCACAAGCTTTATCATGCTTTAACCATTGAAAGGTGCCTTCACCTTGTTGCTTACCTTTCGACATTTCCCCGATATAGCTTTGTTCCATATCTTTTGTGGAAAATTTCAAAGTGCCTTTGCCTTCTGCATAACCATTTAGGCATTCACCATCCCAAATGACTTCCTCATCCACTTGCGGTGCAGGGTTCCAGACTAAACAACCCTTCTTTTCTACAAACCATGCCAGTTTAAGTTTACTGCCATCTGGGTAGCTATATTCTCCTGCCACGATATGTCCGTGATTAAATGTTCCTGCGTATTTAATACCATTTGACCATTTGCATTCATTCTGGCCATTTCGTTTTCCTGCCTTGAACATGCCACTACATTGCATCGATTCATTTGAATTTTCATCATCAGCATTCCAAAATATTTCTATTTTTCCTTTGCCAGATACGTAGCCATCAACACATTCTCCCGACCATTCAGATTTTTCTACGGACAATGCAGAGCCATTCCAAAACTTACAGCCATTTTGATCTTTAACCCAACTGCCTTGACCAGCTGTTGCATTTGAATCACAGCTAAAGAGTAGGAAAGACATTATTATGCCAATTGTTAAGTGTATTATTTTTTTCATGTGGAATAGTTTAGTTTTTCTAAGTTAAAATAAAATGCCGTTATCAACCCTGAGTTTTCAATGCATGCTTTAAACTCAAAGAGCCGCCGCAATCAACATGCTCATTTAAAATACTACTGGCTTTGAATAGACTTCATTTTTGTATTGTACAAGGATTTATACATTGAATTTAAGAAAGATTTAAGAGAAAGTCTTAAAAGACTACCGAGGATAAGCCATGTCTCTAAATAATGAAATAAAAGCTATTAATAAGGTTTTAATAAAATATGGTGAAACAAAGTGGAAACTTCCACCAGTAAATAGTCGTAAAGATGCTTCTCGAGTTTTGTCAATGTTCGGTGGCATGGGAAGTATCAATGATTTGTATATTTGCAAAATAAATGGCCATAGAATTGAAAAATCCCAAGAATCTACGGTTAACAATGAGCTTCAAGACCATCTAACAGAAGTTCATAAAGGATGTGTTGACCTTATAGCAAAGAATTGATGACTATGGCACCCCCACCATCTTTTGATTTTTAAGACTTAGCAAAAGCCAAATAATACGCTGTGGATTACGAAGCAAGACACAGTGAAGGTTGAAATAATGGGATTTATTCAAGTCTAACGGTTGATAGATGGTCGTTATAAGTACTAGAATTTAGGCATCCAAATTTATAATTGAAGACCCATTTAGGCAAACCTTTGATTTAAATGTCTTCTAATTTAAGTTTTTAACACTGGAATATCCTTTTTAATATTTTGCCTAAAATCAAAACAGATATTGAGTCTCAGTAGAGTTATGGATATTCGATATTGGTCAAAAACATAGTCATGTCGGATGATGCTATCGCTTATCCGACCTGCGTTATGCAGCTTACCGCGTTAGCAACATCAGCATTTCTGTTTGCAGAGTGTTTAGTAGGTTTTATATTTGAAGCAGATCGCCATAGCGCAATTAAGCACAAAGCCAATGCAAATAATGAAACAGACAGAATCGCTGACGTTGTAACACTTCCTAAAGAAGTTACCCAGCCACCATGAGGATGTTGAACGTAGAGAAAATTACTTAATAAGACTTGTACCAAAAAGAATCCTGTTAAAAATAACACGATGGCATTTGCCGATATTTTATTTTTAGTCGTTGGTTGATTCATTTTTATAGCTCCTTTTTTGCATTCATGTTTTATGTATGTTCTATTTATACAATAAAAATCACCAGAATGAAACAAAAAGCGTATATTAATTTTAGAAAGCCATAACGAATGCGCTATCGCTTACCCGACCTACTTATACAGCTTAATACTTATAGTTATGCCTTTTCTCACAGAGAGACAACAATACATATAAGAAGATCAACAAGCTTTTGATCATAGCTATGGCACCCCCGCCCTTTTTACAACATTGCTGTTTATTTAAGTTTAACGGCTGATTCTTGGTCGTTTTGAGAGAATAGAATTATGGATGATGAGATAGACGCCTCCTTTAAAAACCGGCGTCACAATGCGCC
>CAZWEA010000040.1:0-23023 GCA_964632635.1 uncultured Cocleimonas sp.
CCCGCTATTAACTGCAATTCACGCCTCAAGCAGAAAGATTTTATCGCATTTTTCTTTGCCACTGAGTTATGCTGAGGTCTCTAATAATGATTTAGATGTGTAGTTACACAGATTTTTTATAATGAAATAGAGAAAACCTACTAGCTTGCTTTCTGCAAGTTGTATTTAACGATTCTAACAGTGTTAAAAATTAAACCTGCACACTTTTTGACAGGTTCAATGTACTCCAAGTTAGTACTCTGAACCTGTCAACGTGATGCTTGAACCATGTAAATATACTTCGGATTACAATATAGCCCTGAGAATAATTATTCTTTAGTGCTATCAGTCTTTTTATCTACAGTATCAGTCGTAGGTTTACTTGCTGGTTTTTCATTTGTGCTAGTACTTTTGCTAGTTGTTGTCGTCTTTTTAGGCTTGTCTTCTTTAGCTTGAGTTTTCTTAGCTTTGGTTGTATTCGTAGTCGTTTTAGCGGCTGGTTTCTTTTCGGCGGTTTTACTACGAGTTGTGGTTTTAGCTTTTGCTGGCTCTTTTATTTCTTTCGTTGCAGAAGGCGTTGATTTTGTTTCTTTTGCCGTTTTAGTGGTCGCTTTTGGCTTTTTAGTTTGAGCTGGTTTCACGTCCTTTTTTGTAGGAGCTGCTTTGGTAGTTTTAGCCGTAGTGGGCTCTACCTTAGCTGTACTTTTTCTTCGTGTTGTCGTTGTAGCGGGTTTAGTCGAAGCCGAGGTGGTTTTCGGCGATGACGCTGCTGAACTAGTCTTTGTTTTAGTACTTTCTGGAGACTTAGTTTCTTTCTTGACGGGCGCAGAAGCCTTTTTGTCTACTTTGCTGGTATCAGTAGCAGTAGTTGAGGTTTTGCTTGTAGTGGTAGTAGTCGTAGCACTCTTCTCTACAGCAGTACTCTTATCTTGTGTTGGAGTTTGTTTTTTAGCTGGAGTGACAGGTTTTGATGCACTTGATTTTGTTTTGCTTTCAGTTGTAGTAGTTGAAGGCTTAACTTTGGAAGACGCTGTCGTTTTACTTCTAGAGTCTTTTACCGTATCTGGCTTTGATGGTGATTTACTATCTGAAACTGTTGGTGGAGTAGTTTTCTCACTTTTTGTTGCCTTTGTGGCAGTCGTTTTTGAAGCAACCGGCGCTTTACCACTTGTAGGTGAAGCAGGGATTTTTACTTCGATTGGTGTCATATCCTGAACAGTATTTTCCGTTTCTTGTTTAGGAGTGTGCTGATTTTTGTTATTTGGTTTGCTTGTATCGTTTGTTCTATTCCTATTATTGTTTCTTGGTCTCTTTTGACTTTGTTGCTTTTTGTTGTGCTCAGGTTTTTGCTGCGGATTTTGGTTATTATTCTGTTTATTGGTATTTGGCTGTTGCTTATTGTCGCCTTGGTTAACGGTGTTTTGCTTATTATTAGGGTTATTATTTTGCGGCCGTGTATTTTTATTATGGTTATTTTGATTGCGCGTATTTTTATTACGATTTTGATTTTTATTCTGAGAACCACGTCGATTATTATTGTTTCTCGGATTGTTATTTCTTGAGCGATTGTTTTGGTTTCTATTGGTACTTGGACGTGTTCTTGGGTTTGGTTTCTCCTCAGGCTCTTCTACTTTCTTATTTCCAAACAAAGCACCAAAAATTCGAGTGACAATACCAGGATTTTTAGCTTCTTTAAGTGCCTGTGGTGCTGGTGCAGGAGTTGCTGGAGTAACATTGCTAACAACCGCAACATCAACTTTCTGCGAGCCTATTTCTTTGGTGCTCTCTGGTTGGGCTTCTGGCGTTGTTACTTGTTTGTAACTTGTTACTGAGCTGTCTTCTTCGTCTTCTTTTTTGCGACGTACTAATTCGTAGTGAGGTGTATCCATTTCTGGATTTGGGAGGACAGTTAACTGTAGATTATGGCGGGCTTGAATTTCAGATAAAGATTGGCGTTTTTCATTTAGTAGAAATGTTGCTACTTTTACGGGAACCTGAGTGACAACTTCAATGGTGCCATCTTTCATGGCCTCTTCTTCCATTAAGCGAAGTAATGAAAGTGCCATTGATTCAATACCACGAATAGTACCTTCACCGCTACAGCGAGGACAGATAATCTGACTTGACTCACCGAGTGAGGGACGTAGCCTCTGGCGAGACATTTCTAGAAGACCAAAACGTGATATCCGTGAAATTTGAACACGTGCACGATCGACTTTTAATGCATCGCGTAAACGACGTTCAACCGCTCTTTGGTTTTTATTTGGTTGCATGTCGATAAAGTCTATAACAACTAACCCACCAAGATCACGTAGACGTAGCTGTCTTGCAACTTCATCTGCTGCTTCTAGGTTATTATTAAGTGCAGTTTCTTCAATGCTACGACCTTTTGTAGCGCGAGCAGAGTTTACATCAATTGAAGTTAAAGCTTCAGTGTGATCAATTACGATTGCTCCACCAGAAGGTAGAGTAACTTCACGTTGAAACGCAGATTCAATTTGGTGTTCTACTTGATAGCGACTGAATAATGGTATTGTGTCTGTATAGTGTTTTAATTTTTTGAGGTTATGTGGCATTACCGCATTGATAAAATCATGTGCTTGTTGATAGACACGGTCACTATCAATGATGATTTCACCTATCTTTACGGAAGTAATCACGTAAAGTACGAATAATTACATTACTTTCTTGGTAGAGTAATGCGGGTGACTTTGTTTGTTCGTGTGCATCTTTGATAGCAGTCCAGAGTGTTTTTAAGTACTCCATGTCCCAAGTTAATTCTTCTAATTCACGACCAACACCAGCGGTACGAACAATAGCACCCATGCCGTCATCAAGATCGAGTTGATCAAGAATCTCACGGATTTTGTTACGGTCTTCACCTTCGATGCGACGAGAAACGCCACCAGCTCGTGGATTGTTAGGCATTAGTACTAAGTAACGACCAGCGAGGCTAATCTGAGTTGTAAGTGCTGCACCTTTGTTGCCGCGCTCTTCTTTATCAACTTGAATTAATACTTCCTGGCCTTCTTTAACAACATCAGAAATGGAAGGACGACCTCCTTTTTTATTATCATATTTTTTCTTTTTAGCAGGGTCCCAAAACTCGCGTGAAATTTCTTTAAAAGGTAAGAAGCCATGACGATCAGCGCCATAGTTAACGAACGCAGCCTCAAGACTAGGTTCTACTCGGGTGATAACACCTTTGTAAATATTGGCTTTTTTCTGAGCACGGTAAGGGTGTTCGATATCGAGGTCATAGAGATATTGACCGTCGACCATAGCGACTCTGATTTCTTCGGGTTGAGTTGCGTTTATTAGAATTCTTTTCATTGGTATACGTTTCCTGTTTTTAGCTACTGGAATTTCCAGTAATACAGCTCACGTTTTGCCAATAGGCTAATGTACTTAAGGTAAATAAAATACCTAAGTATAATTGCATAATTAATACATGGGATTGCTAAGTCTATGATTCGCTTGCTATTTTTATATTGCGCAGAATGCTTTTTAAGCCTCTGATTATCAAAGATTCAATCTGTTTTTGGTTTTTCTGTTTAAGCCCAGTTTGTATTATGTACAGTTAGTTGTGTTTAATAACTAAAGATGAATTTAAGTCAGTTTACTGATCATTAAATTCATCATATTCCTATTTGGCAAGGAGCCGTGTCCTTGTTTATAATCTTAAATGTGGTATCTGTTTGTCATTTCGACCAGATAACACTGCTATATATTCAAGTTAAAAAAGCAACTTGAATAAGTAATCGTTGTGATATGTAGTTTAAAACTAACATAACGACACGTAATTATACAGAATAGGTTGCTTTTCTTCAATATATATTTTCAATCTAAACTCACGCTTAGAATGGCGAAATAGAAAGCATAATTTTGGTTTTACAGTAATGCTTCAATAAGTATTAGTGAAGCGGTATTGTTTGATTGTGCTTTAACATGAATGCAATAGACTTCTTAGGCGTAACTCCCAAAGGAGGTGTTTATGTACAGGGTGTGTGACGAATCAAAGGCTTGTATTATATTCGTTTTTCTAAGTGTGGGTTTGGATTCAACAGTGTAAACTTTATACCATGACATTGAATACTACAAAGAGGCAGTCTGTACGCTTCGTTACAATTGACAGTTCTTCTGAAGGTCAACGTATTGATAATTTTCTAATGCGTGAGTTAAAAAACACACCTCGTTCGTATATCTATCGAATTATTCGAAAAGGTGAAGTACGGGTTAATAAAAAACGCACAAAACCTGTTTATAAACTCAAAATGGATGACATGGTTAGAATCCCTCCCGTCTTCCTTCCTGATAAGAACGATCCTCCAAAGGCTCCACAATCCTTACTGAAATTATTGGAAGAAGCTATTCTTAGTGAAGATGATGACCTTATTTTTATCAATAAACCTTCAGGTTTGGCTGTTCATGGTGGCTCTGGATTAAAGTTTGGATTAATTGAAAGCTTTAGGCAGTTACGTCCAGATTTAACTTTTGTAGAGTTGGTTCATCGGCTTGATAAAGAAACTAGTGGTATCGTTATGCTAGCTAAGAATCGAAAAGCTTTATTAGAGTTACATGAAATGCTAAAAAGTTCTGGCATCACCAAATACTATCAAACATTGGTACTTGGAAAATGGCAGGGTGGTGCAAAACGTATTGAAAATAAGTTACAAGTAAAGCGAGGTCAACAAAAAAAGGTGCAGGTTCTTGATGATTCGAGTGAGTCGGGAAAACATGCTGAGAGTATTTTCACACCGTTACAACGATATAATAATTATTCATTATTGAAAGTTGAGTTGTTAACAGGACGGATGCATCAGATCCGTACTCAACTTGCCGAGTTGAATCACCCCGTTTTAGGAGATTCTAAATATGGAAATTTTTCTGAAAATCGTGAAGCTAAAAAACTATTAAAGCTTAGGCGGTTGTTTTTACACGCTTACCATCTTGATTTCGTACTACAATCTAGTGGTAAGCATTATGAAATAGAGATACCACTAGCTGAAGATCTAAAGCTAGTACTGAATAACGTGGTTTGAATTCTGTAGCAACCAAGTTAGTTTTATTGCTTTCCTATTTTTATAGAAATTAATCAATGATTAAAGTAATTAATAACTATTTGAGAAGTGGTCATCAATTTCTTGATGATGAGAACGTGCAGCGCTTTCGTTTTGGGTTGTTAAATTTTCTTATGGTGATTGCTGCGGTTCTTACCTTTATTAACCTCCTCAAATACAAATGATGGTGCAAAATTCACCGTAAGCATAAAATAGTAGACAGTAATTAGCCATTTTTCACAATTGGTTACACTCTTTTGTCATACTCATTATTCTATTCTAGATAGCTAAATTAAAAGGTTTAATTAACTCTAAATAGAGGTGTAAAGTTTGACTGTAAATCCTCAGAGAAGCGTAAAAGTGAATCCTAATAAATATTTATTATCCTTTTTAATGATTATCCTCATAAGTTCTGTTTCCGGTAATGAGGAGTTTATAGATGAAGCGGACATCTTTAATGATATCCAAACGGTTACCAGTGCTACTCGCTTAAAACAAAAAATTACTGATGCACCGGTTTCTGTAACCATAATTGATAGTGATATGATTGAGGCTTCAGGTGCCACAGAAGTTCATGAGTTGATGCGCCTTGTTCCAGGTTATTTTTCTTATTCTACTTGGGGAGGTCAATATGCTGTAACAAGTCATTTTCAACCAAAAGAAGCAGGAATTCGTCTTGAGGTGCAAGTTAATGGTCGTTCCGTTTATGAAACTTTTTATACAAGGGTTATTTGGGCTGCACTGGGTATTGATGTTGATGATATTGATTATATTGAAGTAATTAGAGGATCGAGTGCAACAACATACGGATCAAATGCATTTCTAGGTGCCATCAATATTGTAACCAAAGATCCGCTATCACGACCTAAATCATCGATACGCACTAGGATTGGTAATATTGGGCGAAAAGAGCTAACAGTAAATCATAGTGGAAACAATAAAGATATTGATTATGCAGTTTCGATTGTTCACAAAAGTAATACGGGATTTCCAGCATTAGATTTTATAAAAAACCCTAGGGATTTAGTAAATGATGATAGGGATTCGTTAAACATAAACTTGCAAGGGGTATATGTTCCTGACCTAGAGAATGAATTTAGATTTGAAGTTGGTATTGGCAGAACAGACCTTGAAATACCTGACTCCGTAGACAAGAGAAGTTTTAGAGTAGAAGAGCACTTCACTAATTTTCAAATGTTGAATTGGGTAAATAAACAAGGTGCAAAAGAGCATTCTTTAAAAATATATCATACTTACTTAGGTTTAACAGATGATCTTAATTATGGATTATTATCGAATTTATTAGATGTTAGTCCCAGCCAAATTCCTTTGTTCTTTCCAGACCAACAAGATGGGGAATACTCTCCAACACTTCGAGGAAGCTTTTCACAGCGATTTGATATTGAATATGAACAGAAAGGTAAAATATCACAAGCAAAATATGTTTGGGGTCTTGGTGCAAGAAAAGATCGTGTTAAAAGCCTAACTTATTTTGGAGAAGGTATTAAGTCAGAAACTCGACTTAGATTATTTGCCAATTTAGATTGGAAGATCAATCAAAAATTGAATTCTAACCTAGGAATTTTTGCGGAACATACTGAACTAAATGGTATTAAATACTCTCCAAGAGTTGCCTTAAACTACCACCTAAAGAAAAATCATACCATACGGGCGAGTGCAACAAGAGGTAAACGAACGCCTTTTATTGCGGCTCAGAATCTTGCGGCAAGTCTAAAGTTTAGCGATGGTACGATTATTGATGCCGATTCATTTGTCACCGATACAAACTTAAAAACAGAAACTATAACAGCGTACGAAATAGCTTATATGGCAAATATTCCGTCAAATAATACGCAGTTTGAAGTAAGGGTTTTTAAGGAGAAGCTTAATGATTTACTTGAATTTCAAATACACACTTTCGATGATGTAGATAATAGTTTTCGCGTCTTAGATAATCTTTTAAATGCAACTAGTCAGGGCTTAGAGTTACAAATAAACCATAGGTTTAAGAAATTTATTCCAGGTTTAAATGCAAGATTAAGTTATGCAAATTTTGATACCAATGGGCGTTTTGTATTAGATGCAAGAGATAATAGGATCCGTGAAGCCACTGCTATTCCAAAACATTCGGGGACTTTGATGCTATCTAAAAAGCTAGCGAATAATTATGATTTTAGTACAGTGTTTCAATACCAATCAGATTATCAAAATAGGGACGTTGCAATCAAGCGTGTTGATTTACGTTTAGGAAAGAAGTTTAAATATAAAAAATCTAAAGGTAAAGTTGACCTTGTTATACAAAATGCATTTGGTAAATATAATGATTTCGCAGTAAGAAATAATTTTAAAACACGTGCTTTTATAAAATTCGGATTAGATTTTTAAAAATCTACCTAAATTAAAATAATGAATTACAAGCACATATTAATAGGATTTCAAAGGAACTTTATTTCTGTCAAAACCTCTCTTTCTTTGTTCATTTTGATATTTCTAGTGATTGTTTGTTCAGCTCATGCTGCATCCAAGCAAGATGATATTATTATTATCGTTCCACATAAGAAAGAACCTTATCTATCTATTATTAATAGTATTCAACGAGATCTAAGAAGTCAGAAAAACTTAAACAGTATGGTGTTTGACTTGCAGTTTTTAAGGAATAATCCACAAAAGTATCTAAATAATAAGAAACTTGTTATTTCTATTGGTACTAAAGCGATTGATTTTTACTTAAGCTCAAATTTCAACTCACCCTTTATAATAAGTCTCACAACAAAAAGTGCACTTACTGCAATTACAAGTAAAACTAAAAAGAACCTTTCTACTCACAGAAGCTTTGTAGGTGGTATTTCATTGGATCAACCTCCACGAAGATATGCAAAACTAGCTAAATTGATTAAACCTAAAATAACATCCATTGGTGTTGCGCTTGGACCTATTTCAAGGTTCAAAAAAGAAAGTATTGATAAGAAGTTAAAACAAATAGGTGCAAAGGTAAATATAGTTAATATAGCTTACAAGGATAATCCAGTAAAAAAATTGAGAACTCTTTTTCAGAACAACCAACTGGTCGTTGTGTTTCCTGATAAGGCAGAATTCAATCGTAGCCTTGCTCGCTGGGTAATATCGTTGAGTTATAAATATCAAGTGCCTGTGATTTCTTATTCTAAAAAATATGCAGATGCTGGTGCATTAATATCGTTATATAGTACGCCCACACAAATAGCTAAACAAACTACGGAAATGGCAGTTTCCTATCTTCAACATGGTTTAAAACCCAAACTGTTACTGACACCTAAATACTTCGATATCAGAATAAATCAATCAGTGAATCAAGCCCTAGAGATAAACCTACTAGGAAAAACTGAGCTACTGCGACGTCTAAATCGTGTATTGCCATGAATGAGAGGATAAAAGAGAAATCAAACCTTGGTATAAAACACTTTATTTTACTATTAACATTTTTACCTTCGTTGCTAATCACTATTGGCTTAACTTCTTATTTGACGGTTAGTCGACAGGTAGATGCTCAAGATAATTTACTTAAAGAAGTGATAAATTCAGCGAACTACCTTTCAAAGGCATCAGAGTTACCTCTATTCAGTGGTGAGAAATTCACATTAACTAAATTAGCTTCTGCAACAGTAACGAGCCAAAATATTTTATCAGTCACCTTTTATGACTCTCTAAAGAAAGAGATACTTAATTTGGGAGAGATAGAAAACCCATACAAAGCTAATGCCAGTAATACTTTATATAAGGAGGAATCTAAGCTCCAATTACTTGTGCAAGTACCTGTATATAACTCCGAAATAGAGGTAGATGACTTTACTTTGGGTGATGATGAAAATAATTTCATTAAATTATTAGGCTGGGTTCAAATCATTGCTGACAAAACTCGTTTAAAAGAAAAGCAAAGGTCTATTCTACTGGTAGGTTTAGCTATTGGGGTATTAATCTTTAGTTTGTTGGCTTTGTTAACCCTTAGTGTTGTTCATAGTATTACGCTCCCATTAGAAAAAATCACAACGACGGTTAAAAAGCTTAAATCAGGTGATTTATCAGCAAGAATTAAAGTGTCAGCACGAGGTGAAATGAATGATCTGGTTTTAGGCATTAATCAGCTTGCCAATGAGGTAGAAGAATCAAATGAAGAATTACAACAAAAAGTAAAACTAGCGACTTTTCAATTAACAGATGCTTTATCTAATTTGGAAGAACTAAATGAGCAACTTAAAGGCAATGTCATACAAGAAAGAGAACAACGAGAAGAGCAAGAGCAAATGTTACTTCGTCAATGCCGTATGGCTAATATGGGTGAAATGCTGGATTCAATAGCTCATCAATGGCGCCAACCACTAATGCATATTAACTCCATTTTAATGAATATGGATTACTCCTTAGCGAAAAAAGACACTGATAAAGTGTATCTAGACAGTAAAATTGAAGAAGTCACTTTGTTAACAAGCCATATGTCGCAAACTATTGAAGACTTTCGTGGACTTTTCAAAACTGAGCTTGAGCAAACTGAATTCTCTGTCGACAATGCAATTAATGACGTATTACAACTAATGAAGAATGTATTAAAAGATACAAAAATTAGTTTCCATGTAACTTCTGAAATAAAAATATCTAGTTATAAAAGTGAGCTTATACAAGTGGTTATAATAATACTTAGCAATGCAGTTGATGCTTTAAATAAACGAAAAACGAAAAATAAGCAGATTCATATTCTTACTCAGGAAGTAGACAATGAAATACAAATCAGTGTTGAAGACAATGCAGGTGGAATTGCATCTGAAAATATAGCTACTATATTTGATCCTTATTTTACAACTAAAGAGCAAACAGGTGGAACTGGTCTTGGTTTGTATATAGCAAAAATAATAATTGAACAAAAAATGAACGGGAAAATTATGGTTGAAAATACGGCAAAAGGTGCAAACTTTACTATAATTTTAATTAACTAATTTTAATCAAAGAAACTGATGCTTTCAATTTTAAAAAAACATAGTATTTTATACGTCGAGGATGAACCAGAAATACAGGCTAATATCGCTGAATATTTGCAGAAGTTTTTCTCAAGTGTTTCCCTAGCAGATAATGGTGATATGGCATTAGAGCAGTATAAAAAGCATCATCCTGATGTGTTACTTCTTGATATCAACCTTCCTAAACGCGATGGTCTAAGTGTGGCTGAAGAGATTCGAGAGAAAGACAAAGATATAAAAATTGTTATGCTTACTGCATTTACTGAAAAGGAGAAACTACTAAAAGCCACTGAGCTTAAGCTTACTAAATACTTAGTTAAACCCGTTCCACCAAAAGAATTTAAAGAAGTGCTGGAATTACTTGCCTTAGAGTTAGCTAAAAACCCATCAAGATACATAAATTTAAATGAGTGTTATGTGTGGGATAAAGAGCGGGAATGCCTTTTATTGAATAACTCTACAGTGAAGCTTAGCGAGAAAGAGCATCGTCTATTGAAGCTTTTTATCTTTTTTAAAGGTAAGTCCATTAGCTATGAAAAAATAAAATCAAAACTATGGGAAGATGCTTTTGAACGACAAATTTCGATCGACTCTGTCAAAAACCAAGTGAGTCAACTGCGAAAAAAACTTCCTCATAACTGTATTTCAAGTGTCTATGGTGAAGGCTATATTCTTAAATAAGCTTGTTTCGAATTTCGGTCATAATCAGCTATTATCCAATCATTTAAAACTTTCTATAATCATAATACTTCTATTTTCACGTTTCATTACACTCCTTTGCCATACTCTAAATATACAAGGTGTTAAACCTCCGTCACAACTATAAATGTTAAAAAAAGGGGGGGGTGCCATGTATGAATAATTTATCGAAGTGAATATAATAAATGGAGAAAAGCAATGCGAGTCAATTACAAACAAACCCTTAACATCATTTTATTAAGTCTATTTGCACTAGGCTTAAATTCTTGTGGGGGTGGGTCTAATGCTGTAAGAGATGTTATTGATTCTCTTGTGGAAGATGTGGTAGAGGAAGAAGTAACAGACGCTGTTGACGATACAGTCACAGACAATAATGATGGTATGGATGCAGGCTCTGGTGGCTGTGTTACTTTCCCTAGACCTCTGGTTGGTCAGATTGTTAAAAGGGAATTGAAAGATCCTGATGGTAATGTTTCATTCACGAAAAGTACTGAAATCATCGCTATTTCAAATACTTCTATTACTCAAAAAATAACAGGTACAAACGTTGGTGTTGCTCTTAATTCAACAAACACAGAAGAATATACGATAGCCAATAATTTTAGAGATATTACTAAAGAAACAGTCTCACTAAATACCCTTGGTTTTAATCTAGAAAATGTGACGACCTATACACCTTTTCAACGTGTTCCTGTTGACCAAGTTTGTGAAGGACAAACATGGACAACTGCATTTACAGAAAATGTAGAGGGTGAAATGACAAATAATCGTACTCAAACATATACGATTGAGGCAGTTAACGTTTCTAAAACAACGGCTGCTGGCACATTTAATACTTTTAGAGTCAACCTTGAGGAAACAAGTAATACATTGGATCTAGTGGCTACTCTTTGGTTTGACACTGCATCTGGATACGATCTTCTTGGTGAATTTCGTAATACTTCAGGAGAAGCTCAAGGAACACTGGAGTTAATTGAAAAGAATTTCTGATCAATAATTGAACAGTTAATTTTTCTCATTTCTTTTATTAGAAAAAGTTAGCTGTTTAATTTTCTAGGGAACAATATGCTAATAATTAATCCCATAAAAGTGAATGCAGGCATCCTTTTAATTGTTGTTGCAATGGTTATTGCTACTGAGACATTTCAGGCAATAAATGGTTTGCAACTAACAACTGGAAGAGTGACGGACATGGAGTCAAGGCGTACAGGTTATGACGGTTCTATGACATATATCCCAACAATTTCATTCCTAGACAACGTTGGTGAAGAACACAGGGTTGTAACTATTTACTCAACTTATAACTTCAAAATTGGTAAGGAGTTAGATATTTATTACGATCCTAAGAATTTATCTAGCATCCGTTTAGGTAAATTTATCTCGCTTTGGGGTATTCCTTTGTTATTAGCTAGTTTGGGGTTTTTACTTCTATGTTCATCTATAAGAAAAGCTAAGTGTTATAGAAGCTATATGTGGACAATGAAATAGCCATGAAATGGCACCCCCCCCTTTTTTATAACATTGGACGTGCTACTGGAACTTTGGGATATAAAATATTTAGCATAAACGTTAAGCAAACAGGAATCATCAATGAAAATTTTTAACAAATTAATATTAAGTATTCTTATTCTTATCGTATTTCCAGTAAATGCAGATAGCAAGAAAGCTAAAGGTGAAGCGGTTGTTACATTTCAGGGCAAGGTATATAACCTTTCACTTGTTATGTGCCAGAGCTATAAAACCGTATTTAGCATGGGTACAGACACATCAATAAAGAATCAGCCACGGTTCATGGTAATGGGGAGTAAAACGTCGAAGAAGACAGGGGCACCTTTTCACTTGTTTTTGAATGAAGGTACTTTTAAAGGTTTAATACCTTTTAAAAGCTTTAGTAATAATAAAATAGTGTATAGCGGTAAAGCTAGACGTTTTAAGGAGAAGAGCGGCAAAATGGCAAAGGCTGAAATCCCTATAAAGATTGCTATTGCTTGTTATTAGGTACACCCCCGCTTTTTTGATGTTTTAAACCAGATGTAAGTGAAATTGAAAAGGGTAATACATCATAGAAATCTCATATTTACTAAATACACATTGATGAAAAGGAAGAGTAATCATGTTTGACCCAAATAAAACAATGTCATTAATTAAAGGTGGTTTATTAGATACTGATGCTACTTGGAAATCTTATCATGCTGAGGATAAAAGCTGGAAAGATACATTTATAGGCTTAACAGGCCCCGTGATTTTGGTTTCGGTGATTCTCTCTGTCATCTTCACTTGGATATTTAGTCGCTTCTCTCTATTTGGCTCGCAGGGTGGTATTGGGTTTTTATTTTTGAGCCTGATTGCTGCGCTCATTAGTATCTTTATTGCATCTTTTATTTTTAGTTATTTTGCTAGTTTTTTTAAAGGAGAGCACAATTTTAATAAAGGCTTTGCAGTAATATCCTTGGCAGCGATACCTGCTTATATCGGAAATGCTTTAGGTGGTTTACCCTATATTGGGTGGTTGATTAGTATCGGTCTGGGGATTGTAAGCCTTGTTTTTCTCTATCAAGCTATTCCGTTGTATTTGAAGATCCCTGAAGATAAAAGAGTTGTTCATTTTGTTGTTTCGTTGATAGTTACACTTATTGCGGTTCTTATCATTAATCTACTCTTTGGTGTTGGCGCATATAAATCTGGGGTGATGAGTAACCACAGTCAAACCGACTCAAGAAGTGTTAGTTCGGGCCTATTTGGTGGAATAGAACGACAGGCAAATATGATTGAGCATGCTGAGAATGATAAATTTATGCCACCGTCCGATGGTAAAGTAACAGATAATCAGATAGCCACATTAATTTTAAACCTGCAAAAAACGGCTGATTATAGAAAGTCTCAAGAAGACAAACTTAAAAACTTAGACTCACAACTGAAAGATAAAAAGGATTTTAGTTTCTCCGATATAGGAAAACTAACATCAGGTTTGAATTCTGTGATGAGCACTGCAAATGCTGAAATGGAAGTGGTTAAAACGGGTGGTGGTAACTGGGCGGAGCATCAATGGGTTAAAGACCAATTGCGAATTGCCAATATCCAAAAGGATATCAATGATGCTGTTAAGCAGAACTATGCTTTGTATCAAAAATATGCAAATCAGTTAGATGGACTTTGATAATTTTTCAACTCTAAACGCTAGAACACTTCTGAAACCTTAAGAGGTTATATATTATGAAAACAAAACAAAAGAATATACTGATACTCCTGCTTTCAACAAGTTTTATGGCTTGCGGAGATACAGAGTCTGAACGTGTTGCTGAATCTAAGAATACAGCAACACAAAAAGTCATAACTGAAAACCCAGTTGATACAGCTAAAGTAATTGCGAATACTTTTAGTATGACAGGTGGAAATAGGGATAGGTCATTAAAAATGGTCAAAATGAGCGGCAATGCGCTTGAAATAATTGATGCTAAATTTAGAAATGATAAAGAGATTGTTTTAGCAGCAGTGACTCAATTAGGTTCTGCTTTGCGGTTTGCTGATGATACTTTAAAAAGTGATAAAGAAATTGTAATGGCTGCGGTGAAAAATCAAGGTTATGCATTTAAGTATGCAGATGAATCAATAAGAAAAGACAAAGAAGTCGTGCTTGCCTCACTTAAATCAAATGAACCGTACAACCTTAGAGGCTTAGATATAAGTTTACGAAGTGATAAGTCCTTTATGTTAGCTGTTGCAAAGCTGAATCCTCGTGCTTTTACGATTGCAACTAAGGAATTACTTGCAGATGACGAATTCTTTTTGGCAGTGGTTGAAAACGATGGAATAGCGATCGATAGAGGGACTGAAAATCAAAGGGCTAATAAAAAGATTATATTGACTGCTGTAAAGCAAAATGGAGTGGCTTTAGCGCATGCAAGTATCGAGCTAAGAAAAGATAAAGAAGTGGTATTGGCCGCTGTTAAACAAGTAGGTGGCCTTGCGATAATTTTTGCTGATGTGAGTTTGCAAAATGATAAAGATATTCTAGAAGCCGCAAAAAATAGATAAGTTTGAGACCTCAGCATAACATTCAAGAGAAATTGATAACCATTTAAATTCCCGACTATAGACATTGATTTTATCTACTGTACCATCGTATATTTTTTTATGATGTGAGTGATTGATGTGAGTAAATATACCTTGTTGGTGTTTGATTGGGATGGCACCTTAATGGATTCCAAGGCGCAAATTGTTAATTGCATGCAAGCTGCAATTAAGGAACTAGATCTTGAAGCCCGCACAGCAATTCAGATAAGTAACATTATTGGTTTAGGTCTTGATGAAGCAATCTTGTCTCTCTATCCCGATATGAATTCAGGGTACATCAAATTAGTTGCACAAACCTACCGAGACCACTATCTTTTTAAAGATAAAACACCAAGTCCACTTTTTAATGGTGTTGAAGATGTGTTAATAAGTTTAAGAGACACTGGTTTTGATCTTGCAGTTGCAACAGGTAAGTCTCGTCGAGGTCTGAATAAAGGTTTAGATGAGACGGGTTTACATCAATACTTTCCTATTACACGTTGTGCCGATGAAACACGTTCAAAACCGCATCCTCAAATGTTAGAAGAAATTCTTGTAGATCATAACACTGATGCTATAAATACCTTAATGATTGGCGATAGTGAATATGATTTACAACTTGCAAATAATGCCAAAGTTGATGGCTTTGCAGTGAGTTATGGCGTGCATAGTTTAATTCGACTACTAAAACACGACCCTGTTGGCTTTATTGATAAGATTGAACAGCTCCCAGAGTGGTTATCTACACATAGTTAGCAATAGAAAATACAGTAATCTCACATGTCCATAGTATATTTGTACTATGGTAAAGGAATAGTACTTTTTCCATAATCTAGGTTCATAATCCATATGAGATTCAGGTATGAGTAATAAACGTCGGACATTAGAACTATTACGCAATAATTATCATCCTTTCACTTACTTTAGCGATGATATGCTAAACAAAGTCGGAAATAGTTTGCGAATTTTTGAAGTGAGAGCAGGAGAGTCACTAACAATACAGGCAACGAGTGATGAAGATATTTTATTTGTTACTCAAGGCTCTGCCAACATCCAACTTGATAAGGGAGGATTATTTTCTATTGCTTCCTCCGAAAAACAAGGCCTGACGTTTTCTTTAAAACAATCACCTATCAGTATTTCTACGGATGTGCGTACCACAGTCTGTCATGCCGATAGCGCGCTTATTAATGATTTTATTTCATTACAGGAAATATCTAATACAGCTGAAGTAGCTGATCAAGATAGTTTTTTACAGAAGCTAATGTTTTTAAAATCAACATCCGTTTTTCGTTTGTTGCCACTCAATGTCGTTGAGGAAGCCGCCAAACGTTGTAATGAAGTTAATGTAGAGTCACAACAAGAAGTGATTCGACAAGATATGAAAGCGGATAATTTCTATATCATATTAGAAGGTGAAGCAGAGGTTTGGCGTGAAGAACTAGAAGATGATGAACCGCAACTCGTTGCTATTCTTGGGTCAGGTGATAGCTTTGGTGAAGAGGCGTTAGTGATGGGTGGCGCACGAAATGCGACGGTACAGATGAAAACCGATGGGCGCTTATTAAAGTTAGCTAGAGAAGACTTTGAAGAATTAGTCTCTGCACCTGCTATCCGCTCTGTAACTGCTGAGGTTGCAAAAGTGATGATTAAAGATGGTGCGCAAATCATTGATGTTCGTTTTGAAGAAGAGTATCAAGAAAGCTTTATTCCAGGTTCTGTGTTAATGCCTTTACCTGAGTTACGATTACATATTCCAAAATTTGAAAAAGGTAAAGATTACCTGATTTTGTGTGCTGCAGGTGTACGTGCGGCAGCGGCAACCTTGCTGTTACGTCAAAAAGATATTAAAGCAAGTTTTATTGAAGGGGGAATTAAAGCGTGGCCCTTTGATACCGTAAAAAGTCTTGATTTAGAGTTGATTTTATTTGATTTTTGTCCTTATGCGCAACGCGCCGTTATATCTTTGAATGAAAATAATATTGAGCATAAGTTGACCTATCTCGACCCAGATAACCTTCCTGATTGGTTTGCAGAAATATCACCATTTGGCAAAGTCCCGATACTTCGTGTCGATGGAAAAACGACAGTATTTGAATCTTCGGTAATTAATGAATTGATCGGACAAATATCAAACTCACAAATGTTGCCATCAGACCCCGTAGAACGCAGCTTATGTAGAAGTTGGACTGAGTTTGCCTCAACCTTATTAGGACAGATTACTGGAATGCTTGCACTCCAAGAGGAGAGTGAGTTTACATTAGCTAGGGATGAATTCTTAGTTAACCTATCAAGACTTGAGCAGCAACTAGAAGGGCGGGGCCCATTGTTTACAGGTGATAAGTTTTCTTTGGTGGATTCTACTTACGCCCCCCTTTTTATGCGTATGAAAAAGCTTAATGAGGCAGTGAGTTTATATAAGGAAGAAGATTTCCCGCTGATATCAGCTTGGTCAGAAAAGTTGCTAAATATGAACTCAGTTAAAGGCTCATTACCAAAGAGTTTTGATGATATTTATCTTAATTTTGTAAAAAGGCGTGGTGAAAACGGCTATGTAGACCAGTGTTTTGCTAGTTAACAATTTAGAAACAGTATCTGATCTTATTCTATTTATCAGGGAATAGAACTTTTTAATAGAGAATTGCTCTATAATATTAGAATCTTCTTATTATGTTACTCTAATAACGCGCGATGAATAAACACGTTAAAAAAAACTCATTTCTGATATTTGTATTGTTTATACAAAGCTTCGCGGTGAACGCAGCGCCTGTAAAGTCTAATGGCGTCGATAACAATATCACCATTGCAATGTTAAATGCCATAAAGCTTAAACCTCAGCTTAAGTCAGTCTCAAAAAAGCCTCATAAAATACTGCCAAGCAACTGTATGCAATGGAACAGTCAGCAACTTAAGCAAAAGGCTAAACGTTTCTCTAAACCCATTTTGAAATATTCACGTCTTTATAAAATTGATAGTAATTTAGTCAAAGCAGTCATTGCGGCAGAGTCATGTTTTAAAGTAAAAGCGCTATCCAAAGCTGATGCGAGAGGCTTAATGCAATTGATTCCTGCAACAGCTGAGCGTTTTGGTGTTAACAATAGCTATAATCCAGAACAGAATATTCGCGGTGGCGTTAAATACCTTCATTTTTTAATGGACCGTTATAAAGGTAACCTAAAAAAAGTCATTGCAGCTTATAATGCGGGTGAGGGGAGAGTAGATCGATACAATGGCATTCCTCCTTTTAAAGAGACCAAGCGATATGTTAAAAATGTCTTAAAAACCTATGCATTACTTTCCCCTAAATTACCTAAGAAAAAGAAGAAAGCTCGTGTTAAAGCTGTTTATCACCCACCTAGTTTAGGGCAAAAGCCTGGAAGGCATGGTTGGCAATATAATCGTCGATTAGCACCACATCTTTATAAACAATAGTTTTATAGATTTTTAATCTTCGGATAAATGTTAACTAGTCAATTTTCATCGCGATAGTTGAGTGTTAATGATAATCTACGGTTTTTAATTTCTACTGAATCAATCGTATGACAATTACTCGCTTTCCACCCAGCCCCACAGGTTATTTACATATCGGAGGCGCTAGAACAGCGCTTTATTCTTGGTTATATGCACGCCAAAACAATGGTAAATTCATCTTACGCATTGAAGATACTGACCTTGAGCGGTCTAATCAAGAATCTGTAGATGCTATTTTAGATGGGATGGAGTGGTTAGGTCTAGATTATGACGAAGGTCCAATTTTCCAAACAGATCGTTTTGATCGTTATGCAGAAGTCATACAACAGCTATTAGATCAAGGTGATGCCTATCATTGCTACTGTACCCGTGAAGAACTAGATGAAATACGTGAACGACAACGTGAGAACAAGGAAAAGCCAAAATATAATGGTAAATGTCGTGATCGTACTGATGTACCTGAAGACATGGAAGCCGTCATCCGTTTTCGTAATCCATTGGAAGGTGACGTGGTTATTCACGATCTCATAAAAGGCGATATCGTGATTAATAATCGTGAGTTAGATGATTTAATTATTGCTCGTTCAGATGGAACTCCCACCTATAATCTTACAGTGGTAGTTGATGATATGGATATGCAAATGACACACGTGATCCGTGGTGACGACCATATTAATAATACCCCACGCCAGATTAATTTATTTCTAGCATTGGGAGCAGAACTTCCAAAATTTGCACATGTACCCATGATATTGGGTGATGATGGCAAGCGTCTATCAAAGCGACATGGTGCTGTCGGTGTCATGCAATATCGCAATGATGGTTTTTTCCCGCAAGCTTTATTGAATTATTTATTGCGCCTTGGTTGGTCACATGAAGATCAAGAAATATTTAGTCGTGAAGAAATGATCAAGCTGTTCAAACTTGAAAATGTCAATGTCGCACCTTCAACATTCAATGGAAAAAAGCTGTTATGGGTAAACGAACAATACATTAAAACACTACCCGTTGATGAAATAAGCAAACACTTGCAGTGGCACCTTGATGATCAATCTTTAGATACGAGTAGTGGCCCTAAGCTAAATGATGTTATTGAGGCTCATCGTGACCGTGCTAAAACACTCAAAGAACTAGCGGCAAGCATTCGTTACTACTATGAAGAGTTTAGTGAATATGACGAAAATGCAGCGAAAAAACATTTCAAAACAGCGACACCTGACATTCTTCAGAATTTGTTAGATAAGTTTAAGCAGATTGATAGCTGGAATGGCGATGCCATCAACACAGTGATTAAAAATAGCTGTGAAGAATTAGACCTAGGAATGGGTAAAGTTGGACCTGCTTTGCGAGTAGCAGTCACCGGAACTGCAATGTCACCATCGCTAGATATCACCCTGAATTTAGTGGGTAAAGAACGTACTTTAAAACGACTAGAGAAAGCTATTGAATTTGCTACAGCAAAATATGCTGAGTAACCAAGAATACAGTTTTTAAAGGCAGGTAGTATTTAACAGTATCCCGTAGTTATTTTGAAATGGGAATTTGGGTGGCCCCGTTCTTTCATTTCATTGTAATGGTTGGCATTTTTTGGATCCTTAGTGGAATCATAAGGTGTTGCGCTATTCGTGTTTCTATCTGGTCATTAGGGTTTATAGCTTAACTCTCATTACAGAACCAATATTCAGCTACTATAATAAGAAGATAATAATGGAAGATAGCGATTAATATAACTTGGTGGAAAAAGAAGGGATAAAGTAATGAAACTTCTCGATAATTTTCTTAGCAGTGGGCATCCGTTCATAGCAGATGAGAATTTGCAAAAATTCAGGTTTGGTTTCATTAACTCCCTAATAGTAATGGCAAGCTCTTTGACTTTCATGAATTTTTTAGCATCAGCCCTAGGCGCTATTAATTTTGGATTAGTATTCGAAATTGCCACATTACTTTATGTCTTGCTCAGCCTCTTTGCATTTTATTTACTTCGATTAAACCGGAAATATTATTACCTCGTAGCGGTCTTTTTTATTGTTACATCATTCACTCTCTTTTATTTTGTTTTACTGACCCGTCTAGAAGATGAGTTTAGATTGGTTGCTTTTTTTCTCGGCCTATTTACAACCTATGTCTTGCTAGGCAAAAAATTCGGTCTAGGGGTTGCGCTAATCATTCTTGCTAGTATTGCGCTAATTAGTAAAAAAATTGATTTAGAGCTATCTTCATTTGCCTACTCAACCTTCTTTACTTTTTTTATTGGTTTTACTGCCTTCCTTCATTTCTTTTTAAATAAAGTGGAAAGAGACGCTATAGAATTCAAGCTACTTAACAATCAACTGAAACAAAATGTAAAACAAGAGCAAATACAGCGACAAGAACAAGAACAAATGTTGCTTCGTCAATGCCGTATGGCAAATATGGGAGAGATGATAGATTCAATTGCACACCAGTGGCGACAACCTTTAATGCATATTAATTCTTTATTATTAAATATGGATGATGCCCTTGGGGATAAGGACAAGAATAATAATAAGTATTTAGAAAATAAAATCGACGAAGTCGCGACACTAACCACACATATGTCGCAAACAATCGAGGATTTTAGAGGCTTATTTAAGGTTGAGGAAGACAACACAATATTTTCATTACAACAGGTTATTAAAGACGTACTTGCTTTGATGAAGAACAATTTAAGCGATATTAAAGTAGTTTTGGATGATACCGAGGAAATCCAAGTTAGTGGCCAGCGTAGTGAGTTAATTCAAGTCATTATTATTATATTGAGTAACGCAATCGAAATATTAAGCTTGCGTAAAATTGATAACAAACAAATCAAAGTTGCTATTAAATTGCTAAGTGATGATGTCAGCATTGTAATTGAAGACAATGCAGGGGGTATTGATCCCGAACAGATGGAGGTAATATTTGATCCTTATTTTACGACCAAACAACAATCTGGCGGAACAGGTTTAGGTTTATATATTGCTAAAATTATTATGGAGCATAAAATAAAAGGAAATATTAGCGTTAACAATACATCGACAGGAGCACGTTTTACTTTGCTTATGAAAAAGTAAATTCAATAAACCCCCATTTTTCATGTTTCATTATACCGTTTCGTGACATTATTGATGAGTACAAGTTTATACAAAGTATCAGTCGAAAAGGCAACTGTTGGGATAATGCTGTAGCTGAAAGCTTCTTTAAAACACTCAAGACAGAAGCAGCGGATGAGGTTAACTTGAGGAAACATTACAAGATGTTCGAGGAAGAATACACGGAGATACCATTACTTTCAGAGCGAATATAATGGCACCCCCGCCTTTTTTACAAGATTGACAGCTAACAAATCACAAGATAAATAGTGAAGATAAATAGGACAGCTACCTGCTAGGACAATATGAATATGCTAAAGACTAATACATTTGTGACTCATTTACTGCTTCTACTCTCAATGCTGGTACTACTATCAACTGCTACCGCTGAACAACAGCATAAAAAACATGATATGAAAAATCATGAAACTAAAAATGATCATGATATACAGACCCAGGGGCATGAAAATGGGGCTCAGCAAAAAGAACATAATATGCATAAGAAGCATATGAATAAAAATGGTGAAAATAATAAACATGCCGGAGGACATGGGGGTCATGGAGCTATTGCAAAAGGAATAGATAAATTCCCAACTATTGCTTATCACGGTTCACCAGAGCCTCGCCTTGTTGATATAGCCAAGGCTCCTAAAATGTTAGGTAATCCTCAAAAGGGTAAACATATTGCCTATAGTTCGAATTTAGGTCGTTGTATTACTTGTCATGTTTTGGATGCTAAAGGCGAACAGGCTGGCACATTGGGGCCTAATTTAAGTAACTATGGAAGTTTAAACCGCACAGATAAGTATACGTTTCAGCAGGTTTGGGATGCACGAGCACATAACCCCGAAACATTGATGCCACCTTTAGGAACCAACAGTATATTAAATAAACATCAAGTTGCACATGTTGTTGCTTATTTAAAAACACTGAAAACCCCAATTATTGATGATTTTCGTGAAGGTAAAGAAGCACTTGATTTACTTGTTGCAGGGAAGGATTTTACCTTAGCAGATCTGTTTCTAGAGCAGGGAGAAGCTCTATTTAATAAAGCAGGTAAAAATGGGAAGTCTTGCTCTACTTGTCATCAGGATGAAGATAATAGTTTAACAGGTGTAGCGGCAACATTTCCCAAGGCTGATAAGAATGGGGAAATAGTTGGCCTTGAACAACAAATTAACTCTTGTCGTAAAAACCAAATGAGCTCGCACCCATTAAAACTAGGTAGCCCAAACTCCAATCATCTGAGTAGTTATATTAAATATCTTAGTAGGGATATCCCAATTAAAGTAGCTGTTAATGATAACGAAAAAGAAGCAGTAAAACGTGGTGAGAAGTCATTCTATAAAAAAGCGGGACAATTAAATTTCTCATGTGCTGATTGTCATGCAAAATCGGATGGTAAGTGGTTGCGTGGTCAGTTTTTAGGAAGCATAAAGCCAGAGGGTGGCTATAGCAGTACAGCTGCTACGTGGCCAAGACATTTTATCGCAGGGCATGATTTAGGTTTAATAAGCCTCCAACAAAGAATCAGGCATTGTCAAATTGTGACACGCACTTTTCCTCTAAAACTAGGCTCAAAAGAATATACAGAAATGGAACTTTACATCACATCACTTGCTAATAATAAGCCTGTAACTGCACCAACTAAAAGTAATCTTGGTGGTGATTAAAAGAAGAAAAA
>CAZWEA010000041.1:0-22962 GCA_964632635.1 uncultured Cocleimonas sp.
TCTTTTGGCAACACTGATTTCTCCTGCTATTTCTGAATCATATAAGCACTAGATGTCGCAATAAAACGGATGCTTTCTCTCACGATATTATGCACTTCTTTGTATGAATCTTTGTTTTTTAGACCTTTAGTATTAAGTAGATAGTCGCTTAATAGTCTTCTATATTTTTCGTTCATTGTGTTTCCAAGCATGATTTTATCTAAATGCTTTAGTAAAGCATCAATGGCTTTATTTTTCATCGTAACGTTTTTTATATTACTAAACTTATTTTCTAATTGCTGTTTGATGATAGATATTTCCCTATCATAATCAACTAGCATTATGTGGCTTACAGATAAACCTTTATCAACTGCATAATCTGTCAGGTTCTTTCCTTTAATTTTTGTAAGATATTGTTTTTCACAACAGTTAACGAAACTTTTAATAGAGTTATGATAACTCACTAAAAATTGATCAGATATTATCTGAGCTTCTGGAGCAACCAGTTTGTTATTAGAAAAATAAGTATCACTTGGTACATAGTCTGGAGAATAAAAATTAAATACAGAACCAGCTCTTAGTGGCCCTTGATTAAATCTATCCTCTGGTTTTTTAATAAAGTAAACATCTCGTACCTTTGATGACCCCCAATTTTGTAATGGTTGCACATTAAATGCTCTTAGATATTGAGTCCAAGCTAGAATGGGTTCTTTTACTTTTCCAAAGTTAGTTACGTTTCTGTTATTAATATCTCTTGCTTCAGGGTCATATAAGATTGCTCTTACTACAGCTTTTAAGTCACCTTTAATTCCCTTTCCATTATTATTAAATACTTCAGAAACTCTGGCGACATATTCGGGCTTTGGGTTTGAAGTAACAAGTTGTGTTATTAAGTGCTTACTGACAAAAGGTGCTATATTTGGATGATTAAAAAGAATATTCAGAGCAGTATCCATACCGCTATTGTCATTACCAGACTTCAATGAAAATGTCTTTCCTAAAACCGTTACTTGACCGTCACCATTTTCTTTAATTTCATCTTCATGATGGTCTGGATGAAAAACCATTGGACCAGAATATAAACCCCTATTAGTATTATCTCCTCCATAGGGACTATTACCTTTTCTATCCCAACCTGTCATTACCTTCGCAAGTTCAACAACATCATTTTGTGTATATACAGGAACTGGCACTTCATTATTTAGTACTGCTGTACCGTCTAAATTTGTTTTATATAAGCCAATGGTAAACAATTGCATTAATTCACGTGCAAAATTTTCATCAGGATGCGTATCCTTTGCAGGGTTTGCTTTATCATTTCCCATATGTGAGAGAAACATGCCCATTGCTGTACTACGTGATACTTCACCCAACAAATCTCGGTAATTACCAAGTGCATGTTTAGCTAATATATCATTATAAATTGAGATACTTTCTGCATGGCTTTGGCGTTGTCCATTTAAGTCTGAAACAACCAATAATTGACTCAGTGCATAGGCAACTCGCTGTCGGAGTTGGTCACTACCATTTTTATTTGCTGGGCTTTCTAAGGCATTCTCTAACCAAACTGACATCCGATACTTGTGTATATGAGCATTATTCCCTTGTTGATTGAAAGTGTTGTAGTTTCTGTACCAGTCATATTCAGGTTGTACGGCTTTGCCTATTTCAATAATTCGCTCAAAGTGCGTTTTATGATTATCATCTTTACTATCGTAAGCAGATTTTTTTTCTAGTTGCTCATCAATCCAAGTATAAGTACCTATTTTAACGATACGATCTATTTCTTTTTCAGTTGCACCAAAACTCGCCTGTGTTAATAAACGATGTGCATTAGTAATAGTAGATGCTTTTAGTTTGTTGTTAGGAAAGTCATCATAAATATCTAATACACCATCTGAATCAGTATCTACACTTGAAATATTATCTAAAATAATTGGGTCATCAGCATTTGCTGTGCTTATTTCACATGCATCACCAGTCCCATTATTATTTGAATCTAATTGATCGGTATTAGCAGTGGTAGGACAATTATCCTCTGAGTTGACGATTGTATCGAAATCGTCATCTAGTAAAACGGTTTCTTGGGAGACTGCAGATCCGCCACCACAGGCGCTGAGTAATACGGATGTAAGAAAGAATACAGCTAAAGATTTATAAATAAACATACACGCTTTAAACTAAACTGAGTAATTCCACTAACTTATGGTTACTTAAATCAAGTTAGATAAACAGGAATATTAAATCAATTATTGGGTAGATAATTGACTGAGAGTTGTAACTTTATTGTCTTAATGAAGTAATTAAATTACGCCATTGAAACAAAAAAGTTAACTACCCAATGATACTAGTATAAGGAACCTTTCTACAAGTCTAATTATTTTTAGTTATTTAGTATCAAACAGTTAATTAAATTAGTGTTCACCACCAGCACTAAAGTTAAATACCGCTCCAGAACGAATACCTGATGGCCAACGTGTTGTTACTGTTTTTAGGCGTGTAAAGAATCGGACACCTTCTGGCCCATGCATCGTGTGATCACCAAAGAATGATCTTTTCCAGCCACCAAAGCTATGGAATGCCATTGGAACTGGGATTGGAACATTGACACCGACCATACCAATTTGGATACGATTGCTAAAGTCACGTGCTGCATCACCGTCACGGGTGAATATGGCAGTACCATTTCCATATTCATGATCATTTATTAAGCCAACGGCTTCTTCATAGGTTTTTGCTCTTAAGATACTAAGTACTGGTCCAAAGATTTCTTCTTTGTAAATACTCATGTCTTTAGTGACATTATCAAAGATTGTTCCGCCAACAAAGCAGCCGGTTTCACAACCAGTAACTTTTTCGTTTCTTCCATCATAAACGAGCGTAGCACCTTCGCTTTCACCTTTTGTGATATATCCTTTTACTTTTTCTTGTGCTTCTGGTGTTACTAAGGGGCCTAATTCTGTAGCTGAATCTGTGTAAGGGCCCATTTTGAGTGATTTAACACGTGGAATTAGTTTTTCAACGATTGCATCGGCTGTTGAGTCTTCAAGTGTTATGACTACGGCAACTGCCATACAACGTTCACCCGCAGAGCCATAGGCTGCACCAATTATTGCATCTATCACTTGATCAAGGTCTGCATCTGGCATGACCAGCATATGGTTTTTAGCGCCACACATTGATTGCACACGCTTACCATTAGCTGTACCCGTTTTATAGATATATTCACCAATTGCTGTAGAGCCAACAAAGCTAATACTTTGTACGCGTGGGTCTTCAAGTAAGGTATCTACTGCTTCTTTATCGCCATTGATGACATTAAGTACACCATCGGGTAAACCTGCTTCGGTCATTAATTCAGCTAGTTTTAAACAAACAGACGGATCTTTTTCAGAAGGCTTAAGTACAAAGGTATTGCCACAAACGAGTGCTAATGGAAACATCCACATTGGCACCATTGCTGGAAAGTTAAATGGTGTAATGCCAACACAAACACCTAATGGCTGACGGGTATTATAAGTATCTACACCGCTTGCTACATTTTCAGAGTAATCACCTTTTAGTAACTCAGAAATACCACAGGCAAATTCAACCACTTCCAATCCACGGGTAATTGATCCTTTTGCATCATCGATTGTTTTACCGTGTTCGGCAGAAAGTAATTTAGCCAGAACATCCATATTCTTTATGAGTAGCTCACGATATTTAAACATGACCTGTGCTCGACGACCTGCTGGAACTGCAGACCAACTAGGAAAAGCTGCATGAGATGATGCGATAGCGGCTTCTACTTCAGCTTTTGTTGCAAGAGGTGTTTGTTTAACGACAATACCTTGCGTTGGATCGTAGACATCACCGAATCGATTACTTGTTCCTTCTACATATTCACCATCAACGAAATGTTTTAGGGTTTCTTTTTCAGACATAGTATTACCTTTTATCTTTAACACTTTAATCTACATAGAATAGAAAAGTTAACAACTTGTTAATAGTACCAGCTGTGTTTTATTTATAAGCCAAGAGTTCTTGGAAGAATAGTTTATATGTGATTATATTGAATGTGCTACTTCAGAAGGATTAATCGGCTTTAGATGTGCCAACTTAACCCAATACCCTAGACTACGATATGCTGTCGCTATCACCGATCTGCATCTGAACCAATCATCAAAACCGATTGCTATAAGTTGAGGGGACGACCATGCCACCTCATGTTGATTAAACCAACTTAGAAGTGCTATATAGTCAGGTTTGTGGATAAGAACCAATACATGTTGTTCTTATCCACATTAGTTCTGATCTATTCAGATCCCTCTGACTGTTTCTTTAGATTGCTAGGTGCAAACAATCCTCCACTATTTCCTTCAGGTTTCTTTTCTTTTGATCCAGTTTGATCTTCTAGATTATCTGTACTAAATACTCCACCAAATCCGTTGGATTTTTTACTTTCAGTCTTTTCCTCTTCTGAATCACCCGCAAGACCACCAAGATTATCAGTACTGTACATACCTCCAAAACTTGACGACCCCGGTCGACTTTTTGTTGGTGCCACAGTATTCGTGGTGGGCTCTTTTGTTCTTCTAGCAGCATCTCTAAACATTGCTTTTTGTTGCTGTTTACGAATGCTTGCATCAACGCGCTTCTTCTTCTCAGCTTTAACACGTACTTTACATTCTTCTACTCCCATGGTCCCTGCAAAATATGTTGTACCAAGTCCTGCAACAAATACAGCAATTATCATATAAAGTGCAGGTTGTGCAAAGAAGCCACGTTTAACAAAGGCACTATGTTCCTTAAGTGTACCTTTGGCCATTAAATCAGATTCTTTAAGTGCCTTGAGCTCTCTACGTTTTAACATTTCATGCAGAGCTGCACCAAATAAGGTAATAACAACTATAGCGACTGCTAAAGCACTTACTGATGGGTTAATGCCATGACGAACTTTTGCGGCTAAGAATGTCGTTATTGTACTCTCAGTAAGTATGGTGAAAACGGTCGTATTATAGTTTTCAAAGGATGCTAAAAAAGCAAGAACAGCTGCAGATGCAATCGCAGGTTTTAGGAAGGGCAATAAAATTTTACGGAAGGTCTGAACATGAGTTGCACCTAAATCTAAGGCTGCTTCCTCTTGTACCGTATCAAAGCGTTGTAACCTAGAGATAAATATCAACATGGTGTATGCCGAGATAAAGGTTGCATGTCCCATGATAGTCAAAAAGTAACCATTGTAAAAAAAACTATCACGCGTAGCACCAAACATATTACCAATACGATCCCAAAACAACAGGGTCGATATACCCAGCACCACACCAGGAACAAGAATAGGCGAGATAACAATGGTGTAATACCATGGGCGCATACGATCTTTAACCTGTGAGAGCATTAATGCACCCGCTAAACCTAGGGGAACAGCTAACGCAACAACACCTAAGGATATAAAGATACTATTAGTTAAACCTTCAATTAACTTATCGTCATTAACTAATACGCTAAACCATTCTGTGGTAAAGCACTCCCAAGGAGTAACCCTCGGAAAGGCAGAACTGTTAAACGCTGTCAGCCCCATGATAATTAAGGGACCAAATAGGTAAAAGAAGAACCCTAATACAAAGAATATTGTAAAAAACTTACGAACGCGATCGGAGGTCATTTGGCTATATCTCCAAATCTAACTTTAAAGAATTTCATCACCAATAATACAAAGATGATACTCGTCACTAATAACACTATTGCATAGGCAGAACCACGCGCCCAGTTTCCTGCATTGTTAAATGCTTGGTAGATGATTTGTGTAAACCATAGACTGCTTGGACCTCCTAAAATTTGTGGAGCAGCTAAGGCTCCTAAAGAAAGCATAAAGACCATAGTTGCACCAGAGGATATACCCGGCTTCGCATGCGGTATAACAATGCGTCTATGAATACGAATAGTCGATGCGCCCATATCACGCGCAGCTTCAATCTGGTTTTTATCCAATGACTCAATGGCATTGTATATAGGGAATATCATCAAAAGGATGTAGGCATAACTTAAGCCTGCATAGAGGGCAACACCTTCAAAAATAAAATCATAGGGTTGATCAAGAATGCCTATCCAAATCAGGAAGTTATTAATAACTCCATTGGCGCCAAACATTATTTTAAAAGCAAAGGCTCTTAATAATTCATTTACCCAAAAAGGAATAATTAGGGCTAATACCATTAAACGCGCCCAACCACCCTTTGCTACATGCGCTAGATAGTAGGCGACGGGATAACACAAAGCTAAATCAATTAATGTGACAAAAATTGCAGCAACAATTGTTCTACCAAATACACTAAGATCCACAGTATTATATGTGCCTGAAGCATTTGCACTGCCATACAGCATATATTTATAGTGTTCTAGTGTGTAGAAGTGTGAATCAGTTCCCCATTCTGGTGGTGGTACATTTGCTCTTAATGAGAAATCCACCATAAACAACTGAGGCATTATAACGAGAATGACAATCCAAAAAATAACAGCAAGTAATAATGCTATGCCTAATGTTTTACCATTTTTTATAAAATAATCGTGCCAATATTTTTGCATGATTTGGTTCCTTTATCCCCTATTCAGCTGCTAACTGCCCTTTTGGTAATGCAATACCTTGATCGGCATTAAAACCCAGTAAAACGTCATCACCTGTTTCTTGACCAAGGTCACCACCTGAATTAATCAACGACATTTTAATTTGTTTTTTGCTACCTTTAACATTGCAGAAAACTTGCCAAAAATTACCCTCAAACTCTTGATTTTCTATTCTGGCTTGGACTGAATTATCACGCTCATCAACCTTAGCTAGTACTAAGGACTCAGGTCTTACGAATAAATAAGCATCATCCCCCACTGATAACTGAGCTTTACCATCTTTTTTACCATTAACTGCTCGGAGTTTTCCTGATGCAGTTTCCACTGTTGCATATTCACCAGAAACATCGGTAACCTTTCCTGAGAATAAGTTATTCTCACCAACAAAAGAGGCCACAAAAGCGGTTTCAGGGTGATTGTAAACTGCATTACCATCGCCAATTTGCTCAATCACGGCTTGACTCATAACGGCAACATTATCTGACATAGTCAGTGCTTCACCTTGGTCATGTGTTATGTAAATAAAAGTAATTCCTACGCGTTGCTGTATCTCACGAAGTTCGGTACGCATGTGTTGACGCAGTTTAAGATCTAATGCAGAAAGTGGCTCATCAAGAAGTAGTACATCTGGTTCAGCTGCCAAAGCTCGTGCTATTGCAACACGTTGTTTTTGACCACCTGATAATTCGTCAGGCATCTTATCGCCTTGATCTCCTAAGGCTACCATTTCTAATAATTCATCAGCTTTTTTACGACGGTCTGTTTTGTTTACTCCTTGTACTTCTAAAGCAAAAGCAACATTTTCCCAAACTTTCATTAATGGGAATAGTGCTAGATTTTGAAAGATTAGGGCTGTAGGGCGTTTGTTAGGACCGATTCCATTCATATCCTTTCCGCCTATTAAAACGCGACCTTGTGAAGGTTCAAGAAAACCAGATACAGCACGTAGTAATGTGGTTTTACCACAACCTGATGGCCCTAAAAAACTAAAAAACTCCCCTTCTTTGATATGGATATTAGCTTCTTTAGCAGCAACATAGTCACCAAAACGAATCCACACATCGTCCAGTTGGACATCAGCACTCATATTTAAACCTCTTTTCTTAGAAGACCGCTACACAGATGAGTATAGGTCTGAGTTTATTGTTATAACTATATCAACTACACATTCCAATTAATTCTTATGCATAAACATAAGTAAGAATGAATTGGGATATCTTCTTATATAAAAAAAACCCCAGCTAGAAAAGCTGGGGTTATGTCGTACTTAAGACTTAGCGTTAACGAACTTATTGCGATATTCTGTTCGGATATCTGCATACCACTGTGGTTCAGCAGGCCAAGGATTAAGATTCTTCAATGCATCTCCTGGGTAAGCAGAGGCAAAGTTCTTCTTATAGTTGTCGTCAGTATGTCCATCAGCACCAATGACTGCTGAGTTATAACCATGTGTATTGATTGATTTACCACCAACTTTTGGATCCATAACATAGTTCATTAACTCATACGCCTGCTCTAAGTTAGAAGAGGCAGAGGAAACAGCCATACTATCTACCCATGCCATAGCACCTTCTTTTGGTGCTTGGTATGCCACTGGCTCACCAGCTGACTTCATCGCCAAAACAGGACCATCCCATGTTTGACCAACTATGACGCCGTCATTTAACAGTCCGTTTTTCTGGCTATCTGTATCGTTCCAAAATAGTTTTATCTGGGATTTATTTTCAATACAGAATTTAGTGATTTTGTCCCAAATTGGACGCATTTTTTCTTCACTTTCATAGGCTTTCCAAACATCACCAGGCGCTAGTTTTCCGACAGTTTCCATGTAAAGACCTGCTCCTAACATACCACTGTGAGGGCGAATCATGGTCTTGCCTTCAACATCTTTTTGCCAGATATTTCCGTAACTTGGTGTACCACCTTCTGGTGTGTACTTATCCGTACGCCAACCAATTGCTTCAGTCCCCCAAATTAAAGGTACCCAATGTGAACCTTTACCATCAAAGTTCCACTGCTCATCACCTACTTTCAACATGGCTGGGTTAAGATTTTTAATGTTAGCAATTTTCTTGTAATCAATGGGCTGTAATAAACCTAACTTAACCCACTGACCAGAACGGTTATTGGTTGGACTACATACATCCACACCAGCGCCTTTAGTCGCTTTCATCTGGTTAATAAGCTCTTCATTAGAGCCTAAGTCTTTATAGTTAACCTTAATCCCAGTCTTTTTAGTGAAATCTTCGCGAACATTCTTAGGAATATAATCAGACCACATGGTGACATTCACTTCTCCAGAAGAGGCTAAGGCTTTTGAACTTATTACCCACGGTCCAACGGCAGCAGCAGTACCCGCTGCAATCCCTTTAAGTACCTTCCTTCTAGAATTTTGATGTTTACTTTCTTCACTCATTCTTCATTCTCCTTGGTTTAAATTTGATTAAATCTTATTCTATTCACATGAACAAACTATGACAAAAATATCATTTTTAATTATTCAACACTAAAAAGTGTAGAACAAAAACAACCCTTTGTCATAGTGTGTTACATAAAATTACAAATAATAGTCACACAATAAAAAATAGTACCCTAATGTTATTTTGTTAGTGCCAGATATAGATAATTAATCAGTCCAATTGCTTTCATTATTCTTTTACTCCGCCTGTGGCGGGATAAAATATCTAAAACTGGCACTATATTCAGCATACAAAGAAAATATAAACTATATAAATATGTAGTAAGACTTTTGCACGAATCAAGTGACGAGTAAAAATGCTTGAAATTCTTTTAGTCGCTGACTCGTGCCAAGGTCTCAGTATAATGATTATTGGAGCTCATCATGACCAAACACAGAAAAAAAGTGTCTAATCACAGCGATATTGATAACGCACTACTTAGTGACCAGCAACATGTTTGGCACCATCTGACTCAGCACAAGGGTTTGGAGCAGTCGCCTCCAATAATGATTACCTCTGGCAAAGGTATGCGAATTAAGGACACCAATAACAAAGAGTATCTTGATGCCGTATCAGGAGCTGTTTGGACGGTTAATGTGGGCTATGGCAGAGAGAGAATTGCTAAAGCGGTATACGATCAACTTATAAAGATGAACTATATCGCTGGTTCTATGGGTAACATACCCGCTGCTAATTTCTCTGAGATGCTTACTGAGATAATGCCTGGTATGAGTCGTGTTTATTATTCCAACTCTGGTTCAGAAGCGAATGAGAAGGGGTATAAAATTACCCGACAAATCGCACATCATAAATACGAAGGGAAAAAGCATAAAATTCTTTACCGCGACCGCGACTATCATGGCACTACCATTACTACTCTGAGCACTTCAGGTCAGGAACAACGAAAAGAACAATATGGACCATTTACTCCAGGTTTTGTCCAGTTTCCATCCTGTGATACCTACCGTAGTCATCACAGTGAAGAAGAATGTGCTATTAATTCAATCCGAGCAATTGAAGAAATTATTCAAGATGAAAACCCAGATACTATCGGATCCATTATCATAGAGCCAATAACAGCGGGTGGTGGGGTACTACTCCCGCCAGAAGGTTATATGCCAATGCTTTCTGAACTATGTAAAAAGTATGACATTCTGTTACATATAGATGAAGTCGTTTGTGGAATGGGACGTACTGGCAAGTGGTTTGGCTATCAACATTACGGTATTCAGCCTGACATTGTCACCATGGCTAAAGGGCTTGCTAGTGGTTATGCCGCAATATCTTGTACGGTGACGACTGAAGATGTCTTTGAGGAATTCAAAAAACATCCTGAAGATCCCATGGATTACTTTCGAGATATTTCAACCTTTGGTGGTTGCACTGCAGGACCTGCTGCTGCTATTGAAAATATGAAAATAATTATTGAAGAAAAGCTACTTGAAAATGTTACAAATGTGGGTAGCTACGCGTTAGACAAACTTGAAGAGCTAAAAGATAAACATCAAATAATTGGTGATGTTAGAGGTAAAGGTTTATTCCTTGGTATAGAGTTGGTAAAAGACCGTTTAAGCAAAGAACCTGTAGATGAGAGTGTGGTTGCTAATATCGCTACAGATTGTATGGAACAAGGGGTTATTATCGGTAGAACAAATCGAAGTTTTGCGACACTCAATAATACTATTTGTTTAGCACCTGCCTTAATCGCAACAAATGATGATATTGATGAGATAGTTAGTGCTATTGATAATGCAATAGAACGTATTTCAATATACTAGAACCTAGAGCCTACAATTATTTAAAAAGGTGGGGGGTGCCATTATAAGTAGGCAAATTATAAAAGCTATTCTATAATTCAACCTTGTTAAACACTCACGAGAATACCCTATTGACCGAGTATTTATTCCAACTTCCTGAAAATTCTACAGGTACACTACAAGCCCGTATTCAAGAAATGATGGTCTCTGCCATCCTCAACCACCATGTCAAGCCTGGGATGCCTTTACCTTCGGGTCGAAAGCTTTCTACCCAGTTAAAAGTCTCTCGTAATACAGTTGTTTTAGCTTATCAAAATCTGGTTGATGAAGGCTTTGTCGAAACACGTGAACGTAGTGGTTATTATGTTTGTGAAGATGTACTTTCAGGTTATGCTAATTCTGATGTTGAGCCGGTAAAAAACTATCAAGAATCCAGCGTCAATTGGAATGAGCTGTTTAGTATTCAACCAAGTCAATTAACTACTGTTAAGAAACAACAAGACTGGCAGCGTTTCCCTTACTCTTTTTTATACGGTCAATACGATAAGAAAATATTCCCTATCGGCGATTGGCGTGAATGTTGTCGTGATGCTGCAGGTATTTCTGCTATCTATGACTGGGCTTCAGATCACATTGATCAGGATAATCCACCTTTAATTGACCAAATTCATAATAAGCTTTTACCACGTCGGGGAATTTTTGTTGATCCAGATGAAATTCTAGTAACATTGGGTGCGCAAAATGCTATTTTTCTTGCAGCGCAGCTATTACTAAACAAAGATAAAATAATCGGTATAGAAAACCCTGGTTATGTCGACGCAAGAAATACCTTCTTAACTCAAACTGACAATATTAAATGTTTAGATATTGATGAAGATGGCTTAATAATCAATGATGACGTAGATGAGTGTGACTGTGTTTATGTCACACCCAGCCATCAGTACCCAACCACTGTCACCCTTCCTCAGGAACGACGACAGGCTTTATTAGAAAAAGCCAATAAACATAACTTTGTGATTATAGAAGACGACTACGAAGCAGAACTGACCTATAACAAAAAACCACTAGCCGCTCTAAAAAGTCAAGATACCGAAGGACGAGTTATCTACATCGGTAGTATTTCTAAAACTTTAGCGCCGGGAATACGCCTTGGCTTTATGGTAGCACCTAAAGCATTTATCAAAGAAGCGCGAGCTTTGAGAAGATTAATGCTAAAACACCCACCAAGTAATAACCAATATATAATTGCCCGTTTTTTACAACGTGGCTATCATGATTCATTAATAAGAAAATTAAGCATGACACTGTATCAACGCTCCACCACATTGAGAATGCTAATTGATGAACACTTCCCTGGTGAAGCACTCACTTCCCATCATGGAGGGTCAGCACTTTGGCTAAAAGGTCCAGACGGTTTAGACTCTTGCGAACTAGCGAATACTCTGAAGGATGAAGGAGTTTTAATTGAACCAGGTGATGTTTTCTTTTATCCAAAACAAGAAAAGTGTCCCTATTTTAGATTAGGTTTTTCATCACTTGAAGAAGATAAAATTGAGGAAGGTGTCAATAAAGTTATAGAAGCAGTTAAGAGACTGATTAATTGAGGGTCTCTTACTAAGTATCCGCTTTAAAGGGGAAATCTCACGTTACAATATCCTTAACATAGAACACAATAATTAAATAAAAACAGTACAACTGCTATAATAAAAAAAACTATATAACGACATACATATGAAAAACTATCAAAAACAATTTCTAGATTTTGCGATTGAAAATAATGTGCTCAAATTTGGTGAATTTACACTTAAATCTGGTCGCCTTAGCCCATATTTCTTTAACTTTGGTTTATTTCAAAGTGGTTCCTCGTTAGCCAAGCTTGGGGATTATTATGCTCAGACTATTGTCGATTCTAATCTTGAGTTTGATATGCTATTTGGCCCTGCATATAAAGGTATTCCTTTGGTTGCAATTATCGCAGCTACGCTTTATGAAAAGCATGGAATTGACTATCCATATGCCTATAACCGTAAAGAAGCTAAAGACCATGGCGAAGGCGGGAATATTGTAGGTGCACCTTTATCCGGTAAGGTATTAATAGTTGATGATGTGATCAGTGCAGGTACTGCCTGTCGTGAAGCAGCAGAAATTGTAGAGCGAAATAATGCGAAGTTGGCAGGAATATGCATTTCACTGGATCGCCAAGAACGTGGGCAAAGTGATAAATCAGCTGTTCAAGAGGTAGAAGAGCAATATAATATTTCAGTCTTACATATTATCGGCTTAGATGATGTTATTCAGCATATCGAAACTGCTACTGATGATCAGAAGTTAATAGAACGTATAAGTGCTTATCGCAATAAATATGGTGTTAGCCCAGCAATACAAACAACCAAATAATAGCGACATAAGTCATCGCTAGGAAGACGGCGGCAGAACCCATGTCTTTGGCTCTGCCAGATAACTCATGGATTTCACCACCAAAACGATCCACTACGGCTTCTATAGCTGAATTCAATATTTCCACAATGAGTAGGAGTAATACACTAGAGATTAATAGTGCTTTTTCGATTCCTGTATCACCTAACCAGATGGCTAATGGTGTTGATACAATCAGTAAAAACACCTCTTGTCGAAAAGCTTCTTCATGTTTATAAGCTGCTTTAAGGCCTTGTTTGGTAAAACCTAAAGCTTTAATCCAACGTGTGATACCAGTATTTCCACTACCTGCCATGTTATCTCTCTTAAATTATAATAATTCTAACGCAGGATAACATGACAGCTATCTGTATGTTTCTATTGATGGACAAGAACATATTAAATTACGATCACCGTATACATTATCAACACGATTGACACTTGGCCAATATTTACTGCTAGCTATGACACCTTTTGGAAAAACGGCTGTGTGTTGATCATAAGGACGATTCCACATTTCACTCATATCCTGAGTAGTATGCGGCGCATTAACTAATGGATTATTATCCAATGGCCACTCACCCTTTTTAACTTTACGTATTTCTTCACGTATTTCGATCATCGCATCACAAAAACGATCCAGTTCATATTTAGATTCAGACTCAGTTGGTTCAATCATCAAAGTACCAGCAACAGGAAATGACATTGTTGGCGCATGAAATCCGTAGTCAATTAATCGTTTTGCAATATCTTCTTCAGTGATTCCTGAATCTTCTTTAATGGGACGAATGTCAATAATACATTCGTGTGCAACACGACCCTTATCACCACGATACAGCACGGGGTAATGCTCACTTAAACGTTCTGTAACATAGTTAGCACTTAAAATTGCAGTACGAGTTACCTTCTCATTACCTTGTTTACCCAGCATTTTCATATACATCCATGAGACAGGCAGAATTGATGCACTACCAAAAGGAGCGGCTGAAACAGCATGAGAACTCTTGTTACTTTCATTGTTATTTAAATGACCAGGCAAAAATGGAATTAAGTGCTTACGAACTCCAATAGGTCCAACACCAGGACCACCACCACCGTGAGGTATTGCAAAGGTTTTATGTAAGTTCAAATGAGAAACATCAGAACCAAACTTTCCTGGTTTAGATAAACCAATCTGCGCATTTAAATTGGCACCATCAAGGTAAACCTGACCACCGTTGTCATGGATGACTTCACATACTTCTACTATATCTTCTTCAAACACACCATGTGTTGATGGGTAGGTAACCATAATACAAGCAAGATTTTCTTTATTTTGTTGCACTTTCTCTTTTAAGTCAACGACATCAATATTGCCATTATCCAAACAGTCAACAAGTACTATTTGCATCTTTGCCATGGCAGCCGATGCTGGATTTGTACCGTGTGCAGATGTTGGTATTAAACAGATATTACGGTGCCCTTGCCCGATACTTTCGTTATAACGGTTAATTGCGATTAAGCCCGCATATTCACCCTGAGCACCTGAATTGGGTTGCAGTGACACGGCATCATAACCTGTAACTTCTTCAAGCCACGTTGATAACTCACTAATTAACTGCTGATAACCTACTGTCTGATCAGCTGGTGCAAAAGGATGTAAGCTAGAAAATTCAGCCCAACTCACAGGCATTAATTCACTCGCTGCATTAAGCTTCATGGTACATGATCCCAATGGGATCATGGCATGAACTAAAGAAAGATCTTTATTTTCTAATCGCTTTAAATAGCGCATCATTTCAGTTTCTGTTTGATGCAGTTTGAAAACATCATGTGTTAAATACTCAGATACACGTACATTGTTTTTTGGAATACCAGAGTCACATTTAGCGGCAAGAATTTGCGCGTCTATTGTTTCAATACTAAAACCATGATTTTTACCGAAGAATATCTCAAATAACTGCTCCAAATCTTCCGTAGTTTTGGACTCATCAAAACTAACACCTAGCTTATCTGCTTCGATTAAACGTAAATTAACGCCCTGCTCTAAAGCTTTTTCGTAAATATTTGATTGCTTCTTTCCAACAAAAACAGTCAATGTATCAAACCATGTTGTATTAACTAAATACTCAGCTTTAGATAAATCACTTTGTCGTACAGCCGCAGCAAAAATACTGGTCAGACGATTAATACGTGATGCTATGTTCTTTAAGCCTTTTGCACCATGATAAACTGCATAAAAACCAGCCATATTAGCCAAAAGTGCTTGAGCGGTGCATATATTTGAAGTCGCTTTTTCACGTCTGATATGTTGCTCACGAGTTTGCATTGCCATGCGTAACGCTTGGTTACCACGACTATCTATAGAAACACCAATAACACGACCAGGCATAGTACGTTTAAGCTTATCTCTGACTGCAAAAAATGCTGCATGCGGCCCCCCAAACCCCATTGGTACACCAAAACGCTGGGAGCTACCAAATACAATATCAGCATCCATTTCACCAGGGGCTTTGAGCAATGTTAATGCCATTAGGTCTGCTGCAACACATACAAGTGCTTTTTGATCATGCGCCTGAGTTATCACTGATTCTATATCATTGATATTACCTGTAGCATCAGGGTACTGAAGTAACACACCAAAAACTTCGTGGTTCTTCAAGTCTTCTTGAGGATTGCCTATGATTAACTCATATGCAAAATATTGAGCACGTGTTTTTAATACTTCTAAAGTCTGTGGAAAGATATTTTCATCGACAAAAAACTTATCTGTTTTTAATCGATTTGAACGTTTACATAAAGCCATTGCTTCAGCTGCAGCGGTCGCTTCGTCCAACAACGAAGCATTTGCCAGATCCATACCTGTAAGATCCATAATCACTTGTTGGAAATTTAATAAACCTTCCATACGACCTTGTGAAATTTCAGGTTGATATGGTGTATAAGCTGTATACCAGCCAGGATTTTCCAATACATTTCGCTGGATTACCGCAGGAACTAACGTATCGTAATAACCCTGACCTATATATGATTTATTAATCTTATTTTTAGAGGCTATGATACGAAGTGAATCCAATGCCGTCTTTTCTGAACAACTGTCGTCCAAATCTAAAGGTGTATCAATACGTATACTCTCTGGAACAGTCTGATCCATCAAGTCATCGAGTGAAGCTACACCAATAGTTTTGAGCATAGAATCCAATTCTTCATCTCGCGGTCCAATGTGGCGTGATATGAATTCTTGATGTTGAAGCAGCGTATTTAGTGTCTGTGTTTTCATATTTATTTAATATCTGTTTTCTTACTCTTGGCAAATCGCTTCATAGGCATTGGCATCTAATAAACTATCCAAATCATCCATCGAATCAAGCTTCATTGAAAACACCCAACCTTCACCGAAAGGAGCAGAGTTTATTAGCTCAGGTTCGCCGTCTAAATCTTCATTAACTGCTGTAACTTCGCCATCTAGTGGTGAATAAAGGTCGGAAGCAGCCTTTACAGATTCAATCACGCCACAGTTTTCTTCAGTTTTAAACTGTGTCTCAAGTTCAGGAAGCTCCACATAAACCACATCGCCAAGTAATTCTTGTGCATGGTCTGTTATGCCTATGGTAACGGTGCCATCACCATTATCTCTAATCCATTCATGTGATTTAGTGTATTTAAGGTCTTCTGGGTTTTCATTACTCATTTTATTCTCCAAATTTTAATATTAACCGTGCTTTGATTACTGCACTAAAAGTTAAATTAGTGATTTTCCATTACGTACAAAAGGTGGTTTTACAATTCTAGCGGGGATTTGATTGCCACGTATTTCTACATGACAGCTATCTTTAGTCGCACTTGGTATACGGGCAAAAGCAATAGCAACACCCAGTGTGGGTGAGAAAGTACCACTGGTTATCACACCATCGCCATGTTCTGTAATAACTTTTTGCTGCCCACGTAAAACACCTTTACCTTCTAGTACTAAACCAACGAGTTTCGTTTCAATTCCCTTTACTTTCTCAGCTTCTAAAGCTGGGCGACCAATAAAATCTCTATTTTCAGGATCCCAAGCTATAGTCCAACCCATAGCCGCTTGTAGTGGAGAGATAGTTTCATCCATATCTGTTCCATATAAATTCATTCCTGCTTCAAGACGTAAAGTATCTCTTGCACCCAGACCAATTGGTTTTACTCCAATATCAAGAAGTGCATCCCACAAACTATCAACAATTTCCACCGGCACCATAATTTCAAAACCATCTTCGCCGGTATATCCTGTTCTAGCAAAAAAACTATCTCCTAACTGAACACCAAAGAAAGGCTTTAGTGCCCATACACTTTTAGCAGAGTCACCTTCAAGTAATAAAAAGACTTTTTTACGTGCAGTGGGTCCCTGAACGGCAATCATCGCAAGATCGTTGCGTTCCGTAAAATCAGCATCAAAACCTTCGATTTGTTTAATGATCCACTTCACATCGTTGTCACGTGTTGCTGCATTGACAACCATGCGGTAATAATTATCATCAAGGTAATAAACGATCAGGTCATCTATTACACCACCCTCTTCATTTAACATACCACTATAAAGCGCTTTACCTTTTTCTTTGAGTTTATCAACATCATTAGCGAGTAGATTTCTCAAAAAAGCCTTAACACCCTCACCTCTAAAATCAATAATCACCATATGCGACACATCAAACATGCCGGCATCTTCACGGACTTGTTTATGCTCTTTAACTTGAGAACCATAGTTAATTGGCATTTCCCATCCAGCGAAATCCACCATTTTTCCTTTAGCTTCTACGTGTTTATCATAGAGTCGAGTACGTTTAGCATTGCTTGTTTGTTCTGACATTTTTTTAGAGACTCCTATAATATAAAATATAAACGCGCGCACAAAAAAGGGCGGCAAATTTAAAGGAAATTAACCCTAAAAATCTGCCGCCCCTCTGTCCTGTTACCTGAGAGATTCCCTAATCAATATAAGTTGTTTAGGTTAAACCCTTCGGCGGAGGACTTAATGCCTCGCTCTCCAGAGTCAGTATATATCAACAGTCCTTTTACCTGAGCGTTTCTGAGCGGATTTGCGCCTTCGGTGCCCTAATTTCAAATTAATGAAACTAAGGTCTCTCCTGCTGAAATGTAACTGAGCTATATACTATACCCGAGCTAAATAACGAGAGATAGTATTTTTAAAAAATCTACTTCTTGTTGCTGTCAGCCTCTAAAGCTGCAGCTAATTTATCCGCAGGCATATAGCCTGGAATCAAACGGCCAGATGACGTCACTAATGCAGGAGTACCTGTAACTCCCATATCTTTACCTAGAGTGTATTGTGCCTCAATAGGGTTTTCACAGCTTTTATCAGCAATTGGCTTACGCTCTTTAGCATCTGTCATTGCTTGTTTATTATCATCAGAACACCACATACTAACGGCTTTTTTAAACGATGGAGAGCCAAGCCCTGCCCGTGGGAACATAAGGTATTCAACAGTGATTCCTTTTGCATTTAAGTCTGGAACCTCACGATGAAGTTTTGCACAGTACGGACAATCAATATCAGTAAAAACAGTTAATACATGTTTTTCATCTTTTGCTTTAAAAACAACTGGCTTATTATCCTGCTTTTTCAGCATACCTAAACGAACTGTTTTCTTAGATAGTTCAGAAACATTCTCTCGTGTCTCTAAATTGATCATATCGCCTGCAAGAAAATATTTCCCATCTGCAGAAAGATAAACAACTTCTGTACCGTACATAGCTTCATAGATATTAGGTATCTGACTTTCTTTTAAAGAGCTTGGTGCTGACCTAAATCTTTTAGTTAGTTTTTCTGTTAATGATGCTATTACATCAGCACTTGATGTATCAGCAACCTTAGCCTGAGTCACTGAAAAAGTTGTAAGTAATAGTGCACTTAAAGAGGCACTTAATAGTATTTTTTTAATCATTTTATTCCCTAGTTTTCTTAAATATTTAAACCCAAATTGATGAAATCTGCCTTTTAAACAGAGTTTTCAAAGCATTATACACTACTTGTATATTGTTACCGAAGGTAATATGCCGACTACTGATACGTCACAATGTAACATTCAGATGCGCACCTAAAAAATGAAACTAAGCACGAGGATGGTGCTGTTTGTGCATAGCTTGCAGTCTTGCCTTGGCAACATGTGTATATATTTGTGTGGTTGACAGATCACTATGACCTAACAATAACTGTACGACACGTAAATCTGCCCCATGGTTCAATAAATGTGTGGCAAAAGCATGTCTTAATGTATGTGGAGAAAGATTTTTCTTAATCCCACCTAATAATGCATAGCGTTTAATTAGATACCAGAATGCCTGTCGGGTCATACCGCTCCCTCTTCGTGTAACGAAAAGATAATCACTGATATCCTTACCTTTGAGAATATCAGAACGCGCATTTTGCAGATAATCAGCAATCCAAGATACGGCTTCATCTCCCATGGGTACTAAACGTTCTTTATTGCCTTTACCGACAACACGAACTACCCCTTGCTGCAAATTAAGTTGTGAATACTCAAGAGAAACCAGTTCGGTTACACGTAGCCCTGTTGCATATAGCAACTCCAACATTGCGCGATCCCTTAAACCAATAGGGTCAGTCACATCTGCGGCATCAAGTAATAGCTCAACATCTGTCTCGCTTAAAGTTCCTGGTAATGACTTAGGAAGCTTTGGCAAATCTATTAGTGCCGTTGGATCTTCTGCTATTTGATTCTCTCGTAGTTGATAGCGATAGAAACGCCTGAAAGTTGAAATGGTTCTTGCGATGCTGCTAGTTTTAATTCCAGATTTAATACGATAAGTGATAAATGCTTGTAACTCGCCACTGTTTAAGGTGAGTATATCAATACACTGCTTTTGTGACCATTTAGCCAGTGCTTTTAAGTCTCGTCCATATGCTGAGAGTGTATTTTTACTTAAACCTCGCTCTGACCAAAGCGCATCTAAAAAAGAATCAATTATTTGATGGTCTTTTTCAAGCTGGGCAGTTTCCTGTTTGGACATGGCTTAGGTTATTCTAAAGGCTATTAATTTCGATTAGGGTTGGTACAGATAGCCCCGCTTTTTCTGCTATTTTTAGAGCTCGTTCTAAACGTGCAGGTGCACTTCTACCTTTACAACCATGATCTAAATCACCATTAAAAGCAATAAGCATAGCTTGAGTTAATGCTTGTTGATCTAGTGCTTCTCCTAAGAGATGTTCTTGAACGGTATTCACATCAGTAATGACCAACTCGGCAAACTCTTTGTGCTTTTGCCAAAGCTCCCCCACAGTACCAGCCGTTTTTAAACCTGCAATATTACTGGTTAATATATAATAGTTTTTACGGACTAATTCAAAAGTCATCTGTTGAATGTCTTCAATAACTTCATTTGGAATATCCAGTGCACTCAATGCATTTGATAAAATATTCGCAAACTTGCCATAGATAGGTGAAGGGACAACCACCTTAACATCTTGTCCTTTTTTCTTTTCAAACCAAACAGAGATAATGGTAGGATCAAGCCCATGTTTTTGCCAATCATGGGGTAATAATTCATTTTGAATTAAAATTAATTTGGACCTCCATGAACTTGGAACTTTCTCCAATATTTCATGTAAATCGGACTCACCAACGGCAATTATCACTGCTACAGGTTGATCCACTGTATCAGCAACTTGCTGCATATCCATATCACGAGTGACAGGATAAACAGGAAAACCTGTGCGTAAAAATCCTCGTGCTAGCACCGCACCGATTTCGCCAATACCAACTATAATTATGGGTGATTTCATAGGTTTCTTGTCCTGCTGAGTTATAGTTAAATACCGACGCTAAAATACTTGGTTTTTGTACTTATCACTGCGATGACAAATCCGAGATGCAAATGCCTGTTAAAAGTTGTTTCTGGAGTAGATCAAATCCTTCTAAAAACATATTCTCCTGAATACATTGTTGCTTAACCTCAAATTCTTTTTCACTCATGTCTAACAGCTGCTCTTCATTATTTTTTTCTTGATTGCTATTATCTTGAAAAGTTTCCTGAAAATTACTGACGACACAATTAAGAATAGCCAGGTCTACAGTAGGATCATTGACCCTAACTTTATTCATTAGTACCTGACAGCTTTGATTAATCTGTTGTTTCGTCATGCTTTCAAGAAGAGAATTAATATTACTGTTGGCATTGAGTATTTCTGGTGTGAACACCTCACTAGTATCATCGTCAACTGCACTATTCTCTACAGGCTTAAATGTACCTCTCTCTTTTTCTTCAGGAATTGTTAATTCTTGAATCCCAGTGTCAGAGTTAAATGAGAACCCACTCCAATGATATTTTACACCCAGCACCACTAATACACTAAAGAGCAAAATGGCGAATAAAAGAGTGAGTACCACGGGTTTTGAAAACATAGTTTTGATTCTAATAAAATTAACCGAGAAGTCTACAACATAGCCCAGCAGAAGTAGATAGCTAACTATAAATAATTTATCTATTTCTATTTTTATCACGACGACTCTAGGTATAATACTCGCTGTTTAATTAAAGACGAATCCATCTATGAATCCCGATTTAGAGAAGCTTCACCCCTACCCTTTTCAAAAAATCAGTGAGTTAAAAAAGGGTGTTAAAGCAGCAGACAAACCGTTAATTTCACTCGCTATTGGTGAACCAAAACACGCTACTCCTAAAATTATTCTAGATGCATTGACTGAAAACTTAACAGGCATTGCTAATTACCCATTAACCAAAGGAAGCAAGGAACTTAGAGAAGCTATAGCAAATTGGCTTACAAATCGTTTTCATTTACCTGCTAACTCCTTAAACCCAGAAACTAATGTAATACCCGTTACAGGAACTCGTGAAGCTTTATTTTCATTTGCTCAGGCTGTTATTGATCGAAAGAAGAATCAAGCCACTATTTTAATGCCCAACCCTTTTTACCAAATCTATGAGGGCGCTGCATTTCTTGCCGGTGCAAAGCCTGTCTACTTACCCTGTACCAAAGAAACAAATTTTAACCCAGACTTTGACACAGTCAGTAAGCAAACATGGGATGATTGTCAGTTAATTTATCTGTGTAGTCCAGGAAACCCCACTGGTGCCGTGATTCCAGAAGAACAAATCAAGCAGTTATTAAACCTGTCTGAAAAACACAATTTTATTATTGCAAGTGATGAATGCTACTCCGAAATATATTTTGATGAAAACAATCCACCCATTGGCTTACTAGAAGTTGCAGCAAAACAAGGCAACACTGATTACAAACGTTGTGTAGTTTTTCATAGTTTATCGAAGCGTTCAAATGCACCAGGCATGCGATCTGGATTTGTCGCAGGTGACGCACAGATTTTAGAGAAATTCTTACTCTATAGAACTTATCACGGCTGCGCTATGCCACCACCCACACAAGCAGCTAGCATTGTTGCTTGGCAGGATGAAAACCATGTGCTGGATAATCGAAATCAGTATCGTGAGAAATTCGACGCCGTATTAAATTTATTGTCACCTGTTATTAATGTACAAATGCCTGATGCCAGCTTTTACCTATGGGCAGATGTGGGAATGGATGATAAAATATTCACTCAGGAAATCTATAAGCACGAAAATGTGAATGTTGTTCCAGGTAGCTATTTATCTCGAACAGTTGATGGAAATAACCCAGGTGAAAATAGAATAAGAATGGCTTTAGTTGCTACACTTGATGAGTGCACTGAGGCTGCTAATCGTATAGTTAACTACGTAGAAAAATACCGTTAATT
>CAZWEA010000042.1:0-9588 GCA_964632635.1 uncultured Cocleimonas sp.
CATATTATGGTGATTCTCTTGGTTGTTATAGATGATTGATAGCGCGTGAGTATATTCAATTGCGGGGAATAAACCTAGCGGGATGTATTTATGCTGTAATTCCTTTAGTTTTACTTTTTTGACTGTTTTATTAGAAGTAGCGCATAATTATTGTAAGGTAGCAAAATGCCACCTCATAAATATTAAAAGGTTTGTATGGGAATTATATTTAGGACATTTTTCAGATCTTGATGTATTAATGGCAGATAGCCGTCCAGAGTAGATTGTATCCCTGACTCATTCTTGAAATGGTCTGCTTCTGCTGCCCTTAAATGTCTATATGGCACCCCCCCCTTTTTTTGATAATTGCTCTAATAAGCATTTGAGCTTAAGCTCTCTCTTCTTTTCATTCTATTCTATAATTCATTCATTCTCTATTAGGTCTCTGTTTAATGAAAATTTGGTTAAAAAATCCACTGGCGATATTAGTCGATGATGGTATTGATGCACGCGCTGGTTTTGTAATTGATGATAATAAAATCAGTGAGATTCTATCTTTAGGAGAGCAACCTTCATCGCCTGTTGATGAGATTATTGATGCTTCGGAGCATGTTGTTTTACCTGGTTTAATTAATACCCATCATCATTTTTATCAAACGCTAACGCGTGCTTATCCTGCCGCTTTGAATAAGGAGTTATTTCCTTGGCTGAAAAGTCTTTATCCTGTTTGGGCGGGCTTAACTGAAGATAAGATTTATGTTTCTACACGTCTTGCGGCGGTGGAATTACTGCTTTCTGGTTGTACAACGGCTGCAGATCATCATTATATTTTTCCTGAGGCGGCACGTGAGGCATTGGATATTCAGGTGGGTGCAATTAAGTCGGTTGGAATTCGTGCGACTTTGACGCGTGGCTCAATGAGTTTGGGTGAGGATGAAGGGGGATTACCACCACGTAATACGATTCAAACTGAGGATGCGATTTTGGCAGATTGTAGTCGTGTTATTAATGAGTATCACGATGCTAGTGAAGGATCAATGATGCAAGTGGCATTGGCACCTTGTTCACCTTTTAGTGTGACTGAAGACTTAATGAAAGAGTCGGCTGTTTTAGCTCGTCAGAAAAAGGTGCGCTTGCATACGCATTTGGCAGAAACACATGATGAAAATGATTTCTGTTTAAAGATTTTTGGGGTACGACCCGTTGATTATTTAGAGCGAGTCGGCTGGATGTCGGATGATGTGTGGTTAGCGCATGGGATTCATTTTAATGAGGAGGAAATAGGGCGCTTGGGTAAGGCGGGTGTGGGTGTTACGCATTGCCCAAGTTCTAATATGGTGCTGGGTTCGGGGCAGTGCCGTACACTTGATTTAGAAAAAGCAGGGTCGCCTGTTGGCTTAGGTGTCGATGGCTCGGCATCTAGTGATTGCTCAAATTTAATTCAGGAAACACGCCAAGCAATGTTGTTACAACGGCTTCGGTATGGCTCGGCTGGAGTCACGCATTTTGATGCTTTTCGCTGGGTGACTAAGGGTTCTGCGCAGTGCTTAGGGCGGGATGATATTGGTGAGATTGCTGTGGGAAAACAGGCTGACTTAGCTCTATTTAAATTGGATGAAGTTCGCTTTTCTGGTTCAGGTGATCCGCTGGCTGCGCTGTTATTATGTGGCGCTCATAAAGCGGATTCGGTTATGGTTGCGGGTGAATGGAAAGTCAGAAATGGTGAGGTATTAGGACTTGATTTAGAAAAGTTAATGGCAGAGCATAAAGAAGCTGCTTTGGGATTGTGGCAATAGGTATGGATAAGCCAATCTTCAAAAAAAGGGGGGGGTGCCATTACTTATTATTTACTACACTCAAACCCCTCTGATAACAGAGGGGGTTTGATATCTTTTACAACGGTATTGTTGTTATTCCTTATTCCCTAGAAAGTCCACTTCACTATTGCTTGAGTAGCATCTTCGTCAACACCATCAATACCAAATTTATTTCTCCAGATTTGGTGCTCTACACCGACTTGGATATTTTTTCCTAAGTTAAGCATAAGACGTGGAGCTGCGACAATATTGTCTTCTTTAGGTGAGCTACCACCATTTTCGCCGAAGGCATAATCAATAAATCCTTCAAAGTTAAGTTTTGCAGAACCTAAAGCGATAGGGCGGTTCCAAGTTAATGTTACTTGAGCGCCTGTATCTGTATCTTCTGTGGCAAAGCTACGCTCACTCTTTCGACCATAAATATTTACATTAGCAAATGCAAAACCAGAGAGATCAAGCGGTAGACCTACACCCAATAGATAACCTCGAACGCCTTCACCCATTTCGAGGGTTGATGCGATCATTACATCTTTAACAATGCCATAAGACATTTTACTGCCAGTGAGCTTGCTTAGAGAGAAACGAGGTGAAAATTCAGCGTAGATACTTGAATCCTCGGTATCAAAAGGATCAGTGACATCCATGAAGAAGAAAGTATCACCGTACTTCCATCCTGTTGCATTTTCGATAGTAAATATTGTACGCCTGTCAGCGCCTAATTCATGACCACTACCATTTAAGAGTTGCACATTGGTGTTACTCCAATCAGCAGCTTGAAGAGGAAGCGCAGTCATTATGGATAGGCCCATAATACAAGCTATTTTATAAACTGCTCTTTTGGTCTGTTTTGGGATAGTTATCATATTTTCTCCATTCTTTAATGTTTCATAAATTTATAGAATTATACGTCCAATCTGTTTGTTATTGCTCACTCAATAATTCATTGTATGAGTAATAATGTTTTCAATAATTACTATAGTCTATATTTGGCTATTGTGTATAAACTACAATTACATTTTTGTCTATTGCCTTGATTTTTTTAATATTATGAACTATCTATTGTGTACATATTTTAAAAGGAGAAGAATATGGCAGGCACTAGCACACATACTAATGATCTGGTGTACGGATTAAATGATACCCCAGGTTTTACCGAGTCCACTTTTGCAGCAATTCAACATGTACTTGCAAGTTTTGTAGGAATTATCACCCCAACTCTGGTTATTGGTGGTGTTCTAGGTTTAGGTAGTCACATCCCTTATTTAATCAGTATGGCATTGATAGTTTCTGGCGTTGCCACGTTTATTCAAGCACGTAGGACTTTAGGTGTAGGAGCGGGAATGCTTTGTGTTCAAGGTACCAGTTTTGCCTTTTTAGGCTCTGTGCTTGCGGCTGGTTTTATTGCTAAAAGTAAGGGCGGTGGGCCTGATGAAATTCTCTCATTAATTTTTACCATTTGCTTCTTTGGTGCCTTTGTTGAAATATTTTTGAGTCAACTTATCGGTAAGCTTAGAAATATAGTGACCCCGTTAGTGACAGGTATTGTTATTACTTTAATCGGTTTAAGCCTCATTAAAGTGGGTATGACTGACTTGGCAGGTGGTTTTAAGGCGAAAGATTTAGGTAGCCCGCAAAACCTGATGCTAGGGGGTTCTGTTTTATTGATTGTGATTATTATGAACTCAATGAAAAATCAGTGGCTAAGGATTTCATCCATCGCGATTGGTTTGATTGCAGGCTTTGTTATTGCTTGGTTTATGGGAAAGATTAATTTTGACAATCTTGCTTCTTTGCCTTTTATTAGTATCCCGATGCCATTTAAGTATGGTTTCTCTTTTGATTTGACGGCCTTTATTCCTATCGCACTGATATACGTCATAACGACAATTGAAACCACAGGTGATATTACTGCGAACTGTGTTATCTCGGGTCAGGAGATTGAAGGCGAGAAGTACCGTAATCGGGTAAAAGGTGGTGTTCTGGCGGATGGTGTTAATTCTCTAATTGCTGCTACGTTCAATACATTTCCAAATACTACGTTCAGTCAAAACAATGGTGTTATCCAGCTAACAGGCATAGCGAGTCGCCATGTGGGTTACTATATTGCAGCTATCCTTATTATTCTTGGCCTGTTCCCTATCGTCGGTGGTGTTTTGCAAAATATGCCTAAACCTGTTTTAGGCGGTGCGACGCTTGTGATGTTTGCGATGGTGGCGGCTGCAGGTGTTAGGATTTTAAAACGCGTACCAATGACACGCCGTAGTATGCTGGTTATCGCGGTTTCATTTGGTTTGGGATTAGGTGTAATGATGGTTCCTGAAGTCACGGCACAACTTCCTAAACTGGCTAAAAATATGTTTAGTAGCCCGATAACAACAGGGGGATTAGCCGCTATTATTTTGAATCTGATTTTACCTAGAAATTCGAGTAACACTTAAACTTTGGTGATTAGTGTTAAAATTGTTTTTTTAAAACTAATTCTATAGAAAAGGCACGTATATTACGTGCCGTTTTTATGCACTGATTATTGATCTTGCAGAGCTACGACTGCACAGGTTGAGTGACAAAAGTATTGGCAAATCGATGAACATAGATTACAAGTTAGCAAACAAGTTGAGGAGAGTTTTTTGAAAAGCCTTTCTATACTTAATAACTACACTAAAGAACAGGCTTTTAATGCTTTTATGAAATGCAATACCAGTGAAAAATGGTGTCAGCGTATGGAAGAAAGCAGACCTTTCTCTGATTTTCAGTCAGTTATTAAAATGGCAGATGAACACTGGAGGGGTTTAAAAGAAAAAGATTTCTTACAGGCCTTTGAGGGTCATCCTGAAATCGGTGATGTATCTACTTTACGAGAAAAGTATCGTAATACCGAAAAACTTGCAGGTCACGAACAATCTGGAGTAAACATTGCCACTGAAAATACACTACAATCTTTATCACGAGGCAATAAAGATTATAAAGAAAAGTTTGGTTTTATTTTCATTGTCTGTGCAAGCGGAAAAAGTGCCGATGAAATGTTGGCATTATTATTGAAACGTCTTCCTAATTCACGAAAACAAGAACTAGTTAATGCTGCAGAAGAACAAGCTAAAATTACCCATATCAGATTGAATAAATTGTTAGAGACCTCTATGAGATAGTGAAGCAGATTAGTAGTGAAGCAGAATAGAGAGTGAAGCAACATTAGAGAGTGAAGCAACGTCATGAGCCAAATAACCACCCATGTTTTAGACACCGCCATCGGGAAACCTGCCGAAGGTATCGAACTTAGCTTATCGCACTTTGTAGAAAATAAGTGGAAGTTGCTAGGTGAAGGCACGACCAATAATGATGGGCGTGTAGCTGACTTACTTGCTGATGGTTTAACACTGGCTGAAGGGCGCTATAAAGTAATTTTTATCACTGAAAATTACTTTCAGATGCAGGGTGTTGAAGCTTTTTATCCCTATGCTGAAATTGTTTTTGATATAGAAGGTGATGGTCAGCATTATCATATACCACTCTTGTTATCACCCTTTGCTTACAGCACCTATAGAGGGAGTTAAGCTACATTCTCCAGTTGATCCTATGAGAACTAATTATTATGATTGATGAACAAGCAAATTCCAATTCAATTACTTTTATGCTTATTTTGAAGCCACTACAGAATAAATTACACAACTGTGATGAGCTAAGTATTTGTCCCGTTCAATTGAGGGGTTTAGCTTAAATGGAAGCACATATAGTAGAGTGGCTTAATTTATTGGTTCGCTGGATTCACTTTATTGTGGGTGTTGCATGGATTGGTGCTTCTTTTTACTTCAACTGGTTAGAAAATCATCTTAACCGTCAAGCGCCACAGGAAAAAGGTATTGATGGAAATTTATGGGCAGTGCATGGTGGTGGCTTCTACCACTTAAAGAAATTCACTAACGGGCCTGAAAAACTCCCTGAAGTTTTGCATTGGTTTAAATGGGAAGCTTATATGACATGGCTCAGTGGCATGACCTTGTTAATGATTGTTTATTATTATAATGCGCAGGCGATGATGATTGATTCGTCCGTTTATGATTTAACCCCTGCGGTGGCTATTGCTATCGGCATTTCTAGCGGTATTTTAAGCTGGTTTGCCTATGACCTTTTGTGCAGGTTTTTTAAAGAGAAGCCGCTTTTATTAGGCATTCTTATTTTCTTTTATTTGGCTTTACTGGCTTTTATTCTCACTCAGTTCCTAAGCCCTCGGGCAGCGTATATTCATGTTGGTGCTGCCATAGGTACAATAATGGTCGCCAATGTGTTTTTTGTGATTATTCCTGGACAAAAGGAAATGGTGAAAGCACTTACTGAACAGTGCGACCTTGATCCAAAATATGGCGCAGGTGGTTTGTTACGCTCCCGACATAATAATTACCTGACCTTGCCTGTTCTGTTTATTATGATCAGTAATCACTTCCCCAGCACCTATGGTAATCAATACAATTGGTTAGTGCTAATTGCGGTTGCTGCGGTTGGTATTTTAGTACGCCATTATTACAATATTCGTCATTTAGATTCTCGTTTTATAAGTAAGGCGATATGGATGTTACCCACAGCTTTATTTGGTTTTATTATGATTATTGTCGCGACTATGCCTGCGAAACAAAAAGCATTGGCAAAGTCAGATTTTATCAGCACGGCAGAGATAATGCCTATTATTGAAAAACGTTGTATGAGTTGTCACAGGACTCAGCCAACACATGTTGGGTTTTCTTCTCCACCCGCTGGTTTAGCTTATGATAAAGAAGGTGTGTTAGAAAACAATGCAGATAAGGTATACAGTCAGGTTTCACAAAAGATTATGCCATTGGGTAATTTAACTAAAATGACAGATGAGGAACGAGAACAGGTCAGTCGTTGGTATCGTTCATTAAAAGGAAAAAAATGACAAGAAAATATATTTCAAGTGGTTCTGAATTTGAAGAAAAAATTGCCTATTCGCGCGCGGTGGTTGATGGTGATTATGTGTTCGTATCGGGGTGTACAGGTTATAACTATGAGGCAATGACAATTTCAGATGATCTTGTTGAGCAAGCAGAACAGTGTTTTATAAATATTGAAAAAGCACTTTCTGAAGCTGGAAGTAGTTTGAACGATGTGCTTAGAGTGACTTATATCTTCCCTGATAGAAATGACTTTGAGCCTTGCTGGCCTATATTCAAAAAATACTTAGGCAATGCAAAACCTGCTGCCACTATGTTCGTTGCGGGGTTACTTGGTGACGAAATGAAAATAGAAGTTCAGGTGACGGCAAAAATATCATGACTTACCCACGCGATATGATCGGCTACGGTGAAAATCCCCCGCACCCGAAATGGCCGAATAAAGCGCGTATCGCCGTACAATTTGTAATCAATTATGAGGAGGGTGCGGAGAACTGTGTCTTGCATGGTGATGATGCCTCGGAACGGTTTCTATCGGAAATTGTAGGAGCAGATGCTATTAGTGGTATGCGTCATGCGAATATGGAATCTATTTATGAATATGGTTCACGCGCTGGCTTTTGGCGCTTACATAGAATCTTTAGCGAGCGTAATTTACCCGTCACTGTATTTGGTGTCGCTATGGCATTAGAGCGAAACCCAGAAGTGGTTGATGCGATGCTAAAAGCGGACTGGGAAATTGCTAGTCATGGTTATCGCTGGATTGATTATCAGCATATGCATATTGATCAAGAGCGTGAATATTTGCAAAAAGCGATAGATATTCATCAGTCTGTGACAGGTTCAAAACCAATGGGATTTTATTTGGGACGCTCTAGTCCAAATACGCATAAACTAGCTGCTGAGCATGATTGCTTTAGCTATCAGGCGGATAGTTACGCTGATGATTTACCCTATTGGGCTGATATTGATGGCAAACAGCAATTGTTTGTACCTTACACGCTAGATTCAAATGATATGCGTTTTGCTACGCCGCAGGGTTTTAATAGCGGAGATCAATTTTTCTCCTATCTTAAAGACAGCTTTGATTGTCTTTACGAGGAAGGTAAAACTCAGCCGAAAATGTTGTCCATTGGCTTGCATTGTCGGTTAGTAGGAAGACCTGGTCGGGCGATGGCTTTGGCTAGATTTCTAGACTATATTCAAAGTAAAGAAAGTGTCTGGATAACGAGGCGAATTGATATTGCTGAACATTGGAAGAAGAATTTTCCTGCTTCTTAGTTTAGTCCTTCTCCACTTTGGAATAGGGGATAATGGCACCCCCCCCTTTTTTACACAATTGTATTGAGAATCTATGATCAACGAACTTAAAAAGAACTACATTAATCTAGCCTCCGCACGCCTAGGTGCTCAGGCAATTTACACTACAGATGACTTCTTTGCACCGATGGAACGTTTGCTGCATGACACCGATCCTGTTTTTATTGAAGATAAATTTGATGATCATGGAAAATGGATGGATGGCTGGGAATCTCGTCGAAAACGAGTAGAAGGTCATGACTATTGTGATGTGCGCCTTGCTCGCTCTGGGTTTATTCATGGTGTGGTTGTTGATACCTCTCATTTTACGGGTAACTACCCACCAAATATTTCACTGCAAGCGTGTCATAGTGAGAATGCTCCTGATGGAGATACGTTGTGGTCTACAATTATTGAAAAGGTTGCTATTAATGGTAATGAGATTAAGGCGTTTAAGATTGATGATTTGCAGCTTTATACTCATGTACGCTTACATATTTATCCAGATGGTGGTGTGGCACGTTTACGGATTTATGGAGAGCCACAGTGTAATTGGGATCAAGTAGCGAGTGATGAAGTTAAGGATTTAGGCGCTGCGTTAAATGGAGGCAGAGCGATAGCTTGTAGTGATGAACATTTTGGTCAAATGAGTAACTTATTGTTGCCTGATAAGGGAATTAATATGGGTGATGGCTGGGAGACAGCGCGTCGACGTGGTCCTGGTCATGACTGGGTGATTATTGCTTTAGGTCATTCGGGACAGCTTAAAAAAATTACTGTTGATACGGCCTTTTTTAAAGGTAATTATCCTGATCGTTGTTCTATTCAGGCGGCTTGTATGTGTTGTCCTTCAGAGGATATAGAAACCGAAAGTGAAAGTTGGACTGAGTTATTACCTGAGCAAAAATTGGAGATGGATAGGCAGCATCTTTTTAGTGATGAGATTTTGGATATTGGAACCATTACTCATATCCGTTTAAATATTTTTCCTGATGGTGGCGTAAGCCGACTTAGATTAATGGGAGTGATTAAGTCATGCTAGAGCTAACACCTAAGGTGCTTACCGCAGAGGCTTTTATGCCTTACGGGGAAGTGGTTGATACCCAGTCGGCACGAAAAACATTCCCTATGAATTATGGATTAGCTACTCGATATTGTGATTTGGCCGATATTGATATAGCAGAAAAAGGCGGTATTACTTGTATTAGTCTTGTTGAAACTAAGGCGATTACCTTTCCTTTTGAACCAAAGGTGATGGAGTATCATCCTTTTGGTAGCCAACTTTTTTATCCTGTTTGTGGTAGCCCTTTTTTGATATTGGTAGCACCACCCGCGAAAAATCTGGATGCTAACAAAGTAGAATTATTTATAAGTGATGGGACGCAGGGTGTGAATTACCATAAAAATGTTTGGCATCATTATCTAATGCCACTTGAGGATAATAGCGCTTTTTTTGTGGTGGATCGTAAGGCGGATGATGAGAACTGTGTGGAAGTTGAGATTGGTTTGGATATGGTTATAAAGTTTCCTTAGCTGGTAGGTGCTCTTTAATAATGTCATAAATCTCAGGTCTTTTTTGTTCCATCTCT
>CAZWEA010000042.1:9688-22815 GCA_964632635.1 uncultured Cocleimonas sp.
TGGTAGGTGCTCTTTAATAATGTCATAAATCTCAGGTCTTTTTTGTTCCATCTCTTCGGCAGTTAATCCTTCCAGTGAATGTGGATATTTTAGCCAATCTGATGTTTCATGGACAACGTAATCAGGCACTATATCAATCAGATTTCTTTCTGGTTTGTAATAGGGGACGGCTATCCGAATATCGTCAGGGGAATTGAGACGAGTTTGTTCTTTTAATTGGTTAATAATGGCTTCTACAGATCGTCCAGTATCAAATACATCATCAACAATTAATAGTTTGTCGTGGTGCTGAATATTTTTAATTAAATAATCTAGCCCAGAGACCTTTACCTTTCGTGATTGATTATCAATACCTGTATAAGAGGATGTGCGGATGGCAATATTATCAGCGTGTACTCCATGAAAATGAAGAAACTCCTGAACGGCTATGCCAATCGGTGCGCCACCGCGCCATACCGCAATTATGAAAGTAGGTTTGTAACCACTTTCTAAGATTTGCTGGGCTAGTTTAAAGGAATCCTCTAATAAACCCTGTGCTGTTAGGTAGACTTTATTCATAGTTCAAGTATATTGATTTCTTTTGTACGAATTAGTTGACGAGTAAAATGATTGAAACCCATTGCTTTTCTATCTCAACTAGTAAAATTTCACTGGGACTTTTTTCGCACAACTCGTTTAAAAACCATATATTACCATTTATTGGATTCGATCTGTAAAAGATGAAAAAGAAATTTTTAGATGAAAATACACTTATTCTCGACTCATTTAGATTGGGTGTAAATATTTTTGAAGCAGGCTTTAAACCTACTTTTATCGTTGGACTTTGGCGTGGTGGTAGCTCGGTTGGAATTTATGTTCAAGAGTGTTTACAAACATTAGGCGTTGAAACAAATCATATTTCTTTACGAACATCATATCGTGGGCAGCCTTATTATCATGAAATGGCAAATTCACCTGTTTCCGATATTCGTGTTCATGGTACGCGTTACTTGGTCGAAAATTTAAATGCTGATGATTCACTATTGATTGTGGATGATGTTTTTAGTACGGGTAAGAACATAGAAGCGGTCATTCAACGCTTACGTTTTCGTCTAAAAAGGAATATGCCAAAGGAGGTTAGGATAGCTACTTTATGGCAACGCCCATCCTATAAAGCGGTAAACATTAAGCCTGATTTTGTGCTTCATCAGACGGAAGACTGGCTGGTATTCCCTTATGAAATGAGTGGTCTGACACTTGATGAAATAGAACAGCATAAATCCTATTTACTTCCTTTACTAAAACAAAATTTAATAGAGTAAGTGCTATAAAAAAAAACTCTGCTATTCTTTGGTCACTATTACAATTTTGAGAGTTTAGTGATCAAGTTCATACTCAACCATTCTTTAATCACGCTTGATGATTTTCGAGCAGATACCACTTTACTTGATTATTTACGTTTAGAGAGAAAACTTACGGGTTCAAAAGAAGGCTGTGCATCGGGGGACTGCGGTGCGTGTACGGTTGTTATTGCCTGCTTAAGCGAAGATCGTCAGTGTCTTGAATATAAAAGCCTGAATAGCTGTATTTGCTTGCTTGGATCGTTACATGGTAAGCAGGTGATAACGGTTGAAGGTTTAAAAAATAACAATCAAATTCTCCATCCTGTGCAGCAGGCTATGGTTGATTTGCATGGTTCGCAATGTGGTTTTTGCACGCCAGGATTTGTGATGTCATTGTTTGCAATGAGCAAGGGTAACCAAGAAATAGATCGAAACAAAATTGTAAAAAATATTGATGGAAATCTATGTCGGTGTACGGGTTATCGTCCTATCATTGATGCAGCACAGGCTGTTTTAGATGCGCCTTATAGTGATAGCTTTGATGAAAAATCTGTTGAAACCATCCGTAACCTAAATGCAATAGAGGCAGCTAACTCTACGTCTTTCTTTATTCCAGATTCTATTTTAGCTTTAGCAAATTATTATTTGAAGCAGCCACAAGCACGGTTACTTGCGGGTGGTACAGATTTAGTTTTGGATGTCACACAAGGTTTACAATCTTTAGATAAAGTGATTTATATCGGCAATGTCAAAGAGCTAAAGAGAATGGATCAAAGCGAGGATGAATTGATCATGGGCGCCGCTGTGACTTATGAGGAATGTGCCACTGCTTTAATAGAACAGTATTCTACATTGGAAACGCATCTTGATCGATTAGGTTCGTTGCAAATTCGTAATGTGGGTACGATTGGAGGCAATGTGGCTAATGCTTCACCGATCGGTGATATGCCTCCTGTGTTAGTTGCTTTAGATGCTCAATTAAGTTTGCAGAGAGGAGAGGTGGTACGACAGGTTGCCATCGATGATTTCTATACGGGATACAAACAAACTGTTTTACGAGAAGCTGAATTTATCCGTGATATCCGACTTCCTAAATCTCGACCGAATTATTTTCTGCATGTTTATAAAATTAGTAAGCGTTATGCAGATGATATTAGTGCTATTTGTGTGGCGTTTAATATTCAACTGGATGATAGTAAAATAATTCATTCTTGTCGGATTGCTATGGGTGGAATGGCTGCTACTGTATCGCGTGCCAAAAACTGTGAAAAAGTGCTTTTAAATCAACCTTTAAACTCAGCAACATTAGCAAGAGCTCAAGCTGAAATTCTAATGGACTATGAGCCACTTGATGATGTAAGGGCGAGTCGTGAATACCGTTTATTGATGGCGCAAAATTTACTCCAACGTCTATTCATGGATTTGGGAGCGGGCGTTAATGAATAAGCGTTACTCAGTCGGTAAGTCCAATAAACATGATAGTGCTGATTTACATGTCTCGGGTGAGGCGCGTTATGTTGATGATATTCATTTACCCAAAGATGCATTGCATGTTGCAATAGGCTATAGCGCGATTGCTTGTGGTGAGATTCTCTCTATGGATTTACAATCTTGTAAAAAAGGGGGGGGTGCCATTGATGTTATTACTGCATCAGATATTCCTGGAAAACAAGATGTTGCTCCTGTTTTCTCTGGTGACTTATTGCTAACAGATAAAAGAATTGATTACCATGGTCAGCCTATTTTTGCAGTAGTTGCTAAAGATTATAATACGGCTAAGCGAGCAGTTGGTTTCGCTAAGATTGAATATAAGGAAGAAACACCTTTGCTTGATCTTGATGAAGCACTTGATCAAGAAAGCTATGTAAGGCCACCGCATGGGATGCGCTGTGGTAATGCTCAAAAAGCAATAGATTCTGCACCACATAAAATATCAGGTTCATTAGAAATAGGCGGTCAGGATCATTTATATCTGGAGGGACAGGTTTCAGTCGCTATTCCAGAAGAAGATAATCGCATCACGATTCACAGTTCAAATCAAAACCCAACTGAAACACAGCATCTTGTGGCTGAAGTTTTAAACTTAAGCATGGCGGATGTGAATGTGGTTACGCGCCGTATGGGTGGAGCATTTGGTGGTAAAGAAACACAAGCAGCTCCGTGGGCATGTATTGCGGCACTCTTTGCAATTCGCAACCAGCGAGTAGTTAAGTGCCGTTTAGGGCGTGAGGATGATATGCGTATGACGGGCAAGCGTCATCCGTTCAAACATGAATATACAGTGGGTTTTGATAATAAGGGTAAGATACTGGGAGTGGATTATAAAATAGCTGCTGACTGTGGTCATTCAGCGGATTTGTCTGATGCAATTGTCGATCGTGCGATGTTTCATTGTGATAATGCTTACTCCTTGGAAAATGCCAATATCATCGGCTTACGTGTTAAGACGAATACTGTTTCACATACAGCTTTTCGTGGTTTTGGTGGGCCGCAGGGGATGATGCTGGCGGAAGTGGTGATCGAGGATATTGCACAATATTTATCTAAAGATGCCTTATCTATCAGGCAAATTAATTTCTACAAACAGGGTGATATTACACCTTATGGGCAAACCATTGAATCAGAGCAACACGCCGAAATTGTAAATGCATTAGCCGAACAATCTAAGTATGAGTCTCGACGCAAACAAATAGAGACTTTTAACCAAAACAGCCCAATGATTAAACGTGGCATTTCACTTACACCTGTAAAATTTGGCATTTCATTTACTGTAGCGTATATGAATCAAGCAGGTGCGCTCATACATATTTATCATGATGGTAGTATTCACTTAAATCATGGCGGAACTGAAATGGGACAGGGCTTGATGATAAAGCTGGCTCAAATCGTCGCCGAAGTGTTTCAGGTGAATCTGGATAAAATTAAAATCAATGCGACACAGACGGATAAAGTACCTAATACTTCACCAACTGCGGCATCATCAGGCACTGATATTAATGGTATGGCTGTTTTAAATGCGGCTTTAAAACTTAAGAAACGACTGCTCAAATTTATTGTTAAGGAATTTGATTGTGATGAAAGTGATATTGTTTTTGAAAACAATAAGATAATAATAGCAAATAAAAACAATGACTTTAACAGCATAATTAAACAGGCTTATATGGATAGAACTTCCTTATCTGCCACGGGTTTTTATAAAACACCTCAAATTCATTACGATAGAGTTAAAGCAAAGGGGCAGCCTTTTTTCTATTATGCTAACGGCGCGGCTGTGAGTGAAGTTGAAGTGAACACATTAACAGGTGAGAGCAAGGTTTTAAGAACAGATATTTTGCATGATGCAGGTGATTCGATAAATCCTGTAATTGATATTGGGCAGATTGAAGGGGGTTATATTCAAGGTATGGGTTGGCTCACATCCGAAGATTTAAAGTGGGATCAAATGGGGCGTTTAAGCAGTGCAAATCCAGCTACTTATAAAATACCAACAGCACATGATGTTCCTGATATTTTTAATGTGAAATTACTTCAAGATGCACCTAATATTACTAATACGATTTTTCGTTCAAAAGCAGTTGGCGAGCCACCTTTAATGTTGGCAATATCTGTGTGGTGTGCAATCCGTCAGGCTATTTCAAGTTTATCTGATTCAAAAAAAGGGATTAAATTAGAAGCGCCAGCAACACCAGAAAATATAATGAAAGCTGTTTTGGACCTTGAAAAATGAATTGGATAGAGGCGCTATCTTTAATTCAAAATCATCCACAAGACTATGTTTTGATTACTATAATGGATATCAAAGGGTCTAGTCCACGAGATGCTGGTTCTAAAATGGTGGTAACGGTTGATCAGCTTTTCGATACAATCGGTGGTGGTGCATTAGAACATGAGTCAGTCACAATGGCGCGTAAGTTCTTAGTAGAAACTAAAGAGCAAACTCAACATACACATTGCTTTAATCTAGGTAAAGATTTAAAGCAATGCTGTGGTGGTGTGGTCAATGTGCTGTTTGAGGTTTTCCCTAGGAGTAATTTTAATATTGTTGTTTTTGGTGCTGGCCATATAGGGAGATCATTGATTAAAATTTTGCAAGATGTGAATTGCCAAGTGAAATGGTTTGATTCTCGCCCTGAGCAATTTATTAATACGGCGGCTTCCCATATCGAAAATATTACTCTGACACAAGCCGATATTGCAGTAGAGTCCTGTCAGGAAAATAGCTACTATTTAGTTATGACACACGATCATGCGCTTGATCAAGAATTGTGCGAAGCGATTCTCTCGCGTAAAGATAGTGCTTATTGTGGTTTAATTGGGTCAAGCACTAAAGGCTTGAAGTTTAGACAACGCTTAATGAAAAAAGGCTACGCTAAAGAGGAACTTGAACAGTTAAGTTGTCCAGCGGGTTTATCGCATTTAAGTTCGAAAATCCCGATGGAAATTGCGGTGTCAATGATGGCTGAATTATTGGTTTTACGTGATGTGCAAGCTGAAATAATTTATGATGAAAGTTCTGTCGTTAAGTATAGATAATTATGGTCAGTATTTTTTTTATTGCTTTAGCTCTTCTCGCTTTACCTGTTTATTATTTGCTGTTTGCATTTAAAGTGTCAAGGCGTGTTTGTGTTATCCCAGAGGGTGGGAAGACTACAGAAACAGTTAATTATTTTGTTGAAGTCCCTTTGTATAAATCATTAAACTATGGCGCATTTATGTTCACGCCCTTATGGCTATTTATTAATGGGTTTTGGTTAACACTAATTGTTTACACTATTACGCTTTTTAACTTTTGGCCTTTAGCATTGTTTTTTTCATTCTTCTTTTTATTGTTTGGCTCAAGGCTTTCATGGGCTAGAGGGGAGCGCTGGAATTATAATATAGAACGATTTCTAGACTCTCAATCTCTCTGGTCATTTATTGCGGTTGTCCATGTTGTTGTGTTTCTTGTATTACTTCTTTTAGATTTATTTATTAAGGGTAGCTCTATTACTTAGGTATTGACCGATGTCGAATAAACTCAGCGCACACCGTGGTGAAATTCTTCACTGTTTAAACAAAGAAAGCTATGAATATTTTGAAGATGGTCTGCTATTAATTGAAAATGGTTATGTAAAAGCTCTAGGCGAGGCTGATACCTTATTGAAGAGCTTACCCGAGGATATTACTATAACGGGTCATCCTAATGCGCTTATCACCCCAGGTTTTGTCGATACGCATGTGCATTATCCTCAATGTGAAATTATTGCATCTTATGGCGAGCAGCTTCTTGAGTGGCTTGAAACCTATACCTTTCCTGCAGAACAGAAATTTTCAGACCCAGAGTATGCGGCAACTGTTGCTAATTTCTTTTTAGATCAGCTCTTATCTAATGGAACAACCACTGCATTAGTATTTGGTACTGTGCATCCGCAATCGGTCGATGCTTTTTTTCATGAAGCACAAAAGCGTAATTTACGAATGATTTGTGGCAAGGTGATGATGGATAGAAATGCACCTGATGAGTTGCTTGACACGCCAGAAAGTTCTTATCAGCAAAGTAGCGATTTGATTAATAAATGGCACAATACTGATCGCTTAGGTTATGCGGTAACCCCACGTTTTGCTCCTACCAGTACACCTCGACAATTGGAAATGGCGGAGCGTTTATTACAAGAATTTCCCGATGTGCATTTTCAGACTCATCTTTCAGAGAATGAGAAAGAATGTGAATGGGTGAAGGAATTATTTCCAGAGAGGGAAAATTACTTAGATGTTTATGATCATTATAATTTACTAGGAAAGCGTTCTGTTTTTGCTCACGGTATTCACCTTCAAGAGCAGGAATGGCAAAGGCTAGCTGAGACAGATTCAGTACTCTCTTTTTGCCCGCGTTCTAATCTATTTATTGGCAGTGGTTTATTTCAACTACATAAAGCAAGACAGCACAATATAAAAATTGGTTTAGGTACTGATGTCGGAGGAGGTGATAGTTTTTCGATATTACAAACTATTAATGAGGCGTATAAAACGCAACAGCTTCAAGGAAATAGTTTGTCTGCTTTTGAATCTCTCTATTTAGCAACATTAGGTGGGGCTAAAGCGTTAGACCTAGATGATAAAATAGGTAATTTTGAAATAGGAAAAGAAGCGGATTTTGTTGTTTTGGACTACCAAGCGACAGAGTTAATAAAATTTAAAATAGGGCACTGTAATTCTTTAGAAGAACGCTTGTTTTCTCTTATGATGTTGGGTGATGATAGAACTATAAAGAGCACATATATAATGGGTGTGAAGCATGTTGGAGACTAACGGTTCTATTTCTTAGGTGGTAAACGTCTGCGTGGTGCGTTTCTAAATTGTAGTTTCATGCCACCACCTATATTAGCTCCACGTTCTCTGGAGCTTCCATCAAAGAGTAATCCTATTTGAGTGCGGCCGTGAGTCATGGCTTGTTTGGCTTTATGTAAATTACTATGTAGTGCGCGGGTGTAAGGCAAGACATAGGCACGTGGGGATTCATTTTCATTGGGGCGAATCCATAGGTGAATATTCCCAATAACCTCTTTAAGCGGGTTTGGCTCCACCACATCTGCGCTGATTAATTCGAATTGAGTGGGTAAGTTTTGATCTGATGGCCAGCCTTTACTTTCTTGTAGTCCTTGCCAGTGGAAAAAGTAAAGAAATGGTAGAAGTAAACTAAGTGCGATTTTACCTTTTACCCCAAATTGCTTGTTAAACCACATCCAGACAAGCAGTAAGAAGAGCAAACTATAACTAATGCTTAGTAAAACCAAATAATTATTCATTAGGTTACTCACTCGGTATTCCCCACATGGCATCCGGTAAAAGGGCAGGAATGTGTTCGAGTGCGTAGGGAGTTAATGTTGCTGGGAGCGTATTGACCTTATGAATACCGCCATCTTTTTTAATGGTGAATCTTAGTGCCGTAACTTCTTGGTCTTGATTTTTTAGGCTGATTGTTTTTCTAAATACTGTTTCATATTTTGGATTTATACGGTCAATGCGAATATCAACAGGCAATGTTTTTTTAGATTTTGCGGTGTAGTAGTAAAGATTAACAATATACTCTCCTGCATAGCGTTTGCGGATGGTGATGATTTCTTGGTTAATCGGGTGAATTTCTTTTTTGCCGTCAATGTATAGAACATCATTCAGCTCACCTCGATCATCTCGCTCCAAATTTAACCAGCCCACTTCTTTTGCAAGGTAGGATACGGTGTGTCCTGTCGGCGAACGCATCCATAAATCAACATCATCTTCTAAATGTTTAGGCCAGGTGGCAGTGATAATGTATTCGGCTTGTTTTTCAACGCTGGCTTGATCTGCTTTTGGATTAATAAAAAGTAAGGTGACAATAAAGAGAAAACTAAAACCAAGTAGGGTGTTAAATAATAAATCAATAAAAGGATCAACTTTTGATGTGTTCCTTTTTTGTTTGAATAGGCTTGGCATTATTTCTCGTCCTGCATACCTAGCTCTATGATATTACTGATGAGTCGATCAGCACAACGGTCTAACCATTGACATTGAATGCTGACTAACATTGCTCCACCCAAGCCAGTTAGGGTTGTATAAAGCGCTACCTGCATGCCACTCCCCATCGTACCTAAAAGTGACTGTAGTGCCTCAATATCATTATTCTTGAATTGATATATGGTGCTGAGCATTAATACAAAACCGATAACTGTGCCAATCAAACCGAGGCGAATTAATATATCTGAGAAAAACCAGCCTGTAGTGTGACCACGGTGAACCCTTTCTATGAGTCGCGCGAGTAATGTTTCTGATTCATTGCTTGAATGTTTTCGCTGCCATTGCAACAGCTTGATGTGCTCTGATGCCCAGCTTTTAGGGTGTTTGTTTATATTTTTCACAAAATGTAACTGTTTGGATAGCTGCCATGAGGCAAAGCCTAGGTAGATATTAATGGCGAAAAAGAGTGCTAAAATAACTGAAGATAGGTAGGTAATGTCACCACTTAGTAACTTTTCTAGAAAACCAAAATCCCATAATAAGAAGAAACCAAAAAATATAATGCCGATAATTAATAACCAACCGTAAAAAGGATAATAATTATCGTGCTCCATAGTTAGAACCTTTTAGTGTATTAATTGAAATTGTTTTATGAAAAAGAATAACCAAAATCAAATCCATCTGGATTATGAATTTGCGCATGAAAAGAGACTATTACTCGGTCTTTTTCTCCATTATAAGGGAAAGGCATATGTTTAATATGCGGTGGGAACACAACTAGTTTTCCATCTTCCGGATAAGAGTCATAATGCATATCTTGTAAATACATATTACCAAATTCGCCATGTCCGCCAGCGCTCACTTCCATATGTGGGCCATAAAAACGGGTGACACCATTAGGTATTTCACCTGGCTTATGGTCCAATTTAGATTTGTCAGAATCTCCTGCTTGAACATAGTAGACGCCAGACCAAGCACAGTTGCCGTGAATATGGGTTTCATGAAAGGCATGATCATTAGACATTTGAAACCATAGACCACTAATTTCTATATCAATATTTTTGGGTTGCCCCCAGTATGGTGCATTCACTTCCTTGGCTATTTCGAAAACACCATCCATGATAAATTTCACCAGTTTCTGAATAGCAGGGTCTTGTTTATATAATTCATAAATATTGTCATTGCTGGCAAACATGGCTGATTTTGTTGTTTGATGGGATTCACGATGTTTATAAAAAAGCTCAAGTAATTCTTTATTCACTTTTTGATGTTGACCAAACTTCTTACTTAAAATTGGCGTTGGCCAGAGTAGCTGTAGGTTTGGATTTTTTTTGATCTGCTTTTTCATTTGTTTGATATATGTAAGTAGTGGGTTGTAAAAGTTTGTTAGAACTATCGTATAACTATTGAAATATAAAGTATATGGCACCCCCCCCATTTTTGAACAATTGGGTTCTCCTTAAGAGAGGTTAAATCCTTGAGTGCGTATATAACTCCCAAAGTCATCTCTAGCTGGGCGAGAATATTGTCTTGTGCCATTTTCAGACCAACCATAATTTGGCGAGACCCCAAAGTCTTCAACGTACATTTGCTGTTCTGCTAGGGTCTTTTCAACCTTTTCTCTGCGGCTGTCATAACTTGTTACCTCTTCAATTAAGTTTTCATCATTGTAGGTATCTATTTTGACGGTTGTTGTCATTGGAAGCCGCATCCTGATTTTGGGTTTTTCTAGGGGCCAACCCACGCACAAGCCTGCTACTGGAAATACATGTTGGGGTAAATCTAACTCGTTTGATAGTAGCTGAATATTATCTCTAATCTCACTCACAGGGCAGCAGCCAAGACCAACAGATTCGGCGGCTATGATAAAGGTTTGCATGCAGATGCTGGCATCAACAGCAGCATTCATAAAGGCATCAAGATGATCGTTAGCAAATGGGTGTTCTCGCCAGTCTGCCAGTTTTCGAATACGACGACTATCACCGCACCAAACCAGAAAAATGGGTGCATCAGCAACCCATTGTGTTTTTGAAGATGCATTCGCAATTCGTTGTTGTTTCGACTTGTCTTGGATATGTATGACACTTGCTTGCTGTAGATCCGACTTGGATGGTGCAGAAAATGCTGTTGCGAGTAATGTGTCTAATAGATCTTGAGAGACCGTGTCTGCTTTGAAAGCACGATGACTCTGGCGGGATAGGATATTGGTGATTGTTTGGTTGCCTTCGACCGACTTACCCATTTCAGTAGGTAGACCAAATCTGGATTGAATACGGTCATTTACACTCATTTTTATTTCTCCTTAAATAGTAATGGACACCTTGCTAATGAGATTGATGATTTTGCAAGTTTGATCTCGAATTTAGCATATTTTTAAATGAAACTACATGACTCCATATTTTGTGAAAAGTCGAGCTTAGGTAAATCCGTAGGATTGAATGATGAAATTTTGGCTGTAATTTATTTTTCTTAACTTGTCAGGCGATTTTATGTAACTGAACTTATTATACGATAATGTTAAACGTAACTACGGAACGATGATAAGTCCTACTAAATCTTCTTTATCAAAGTAGTATTGGTAAAACTTCTCAAAGTCATAGTTGAGCAATTTTAATTGTTTACTGAACTCTGGCACCTTTTGGAAGTAGACACCAATTACGGCAAGTTTTGCATTATTCACAGGGTGTTTTTTAAACCAAGCATCAAATCGTTTATCACCATGCCAGCTTTTCTTTAGTTGGGTATATCGGTGCTGTAACTGAGCAAAAACGTTTTGTTTTCCAATTTTCATTTGAGCATCTGTTTTACCGCTTTTATATAAAGTTTGTAATTCATTTCTACTGGTGAGGAGTAAGTTAAAAAATTGGGTTCGTTTCTTCAGGTAGTCATTGTATGGTTTAACTTTTTTCGGGTGATGTTTTTGCAACCATAGCCTTGTTCCTTCTAAGCCTACGGTACTTGCAAAGGCTTCATTAAAGTTGGAGTCGTTATTCCTATAGAGTTGTTGATGCGCTAGTTCATGAAAAACAATTTGTGCAATGGAGCTTGTCCCACCTTTAAACATGGTACTAACAATCGGGTCATCAAAAATACCACGTGTGGAGTATGCGGGTGAGGCGATAATATGGGTATCATGTCCCAGATTTTGGTGGTGTTTGGCGACTTCTTCTGCGCGTTCTTTTGAGAAGTATAGTAAGTAGCTGACGCAACCTGTAATAGGAAAACAGGTTTGAATTGGGTCGATAGAATATTTGGGTGTAGCAATAACATTCCAACTAATAGCATCTCGTTTAAGGTCAACGTAGCTGGTATAACTATTATTCTTTGGGAGTTTTAATTCTTTATAGGCAAATTTACGAATGCTTTGGACTTGCTTGATTTGATTTTTTCTTTTTAAGGGTATTTTACTGTCTTGAAGAACATCACTTAATGGCTGTCTTTGACTCATTAATGCCATATGTCCGCTAGCACCTTGTGCGTAGTAACGAGCGGTACTACAGGCGCTAAGGAGGTTAAGCATGATAATAATTAAAAGGAGCTTGCTGATACTTGGTCTCTTTTTAATATGAGGCTTTTGCACAGGAGTATGGCGAGACTAAAAATAGCGTGATTTTTCCTGATTTTCTTAAAAACGAGGCGAATAGCAGGGCTATTGACCGAGTTTTTAGGGACATCAGGGGGAACTCAAATATTTTTAATACTGTCATATTTCTCGTGCAAAGGTCTCAATACCTAAATTGAATTTCGATACTGAACTCTACAGTTCATAGCCACGTTCTTCATGGTCTATGATATCTAATCCTTGAGTTTCCTCGTCTTGATCAACTCGTAAGCCATTTGTCATTAAGCCGACTAACTTAAAGAGTATGTAGGTAACAACAGCAGTATAAACAAATGTTGAAACAACCCCTATTGCTTGTACTCCTAATTGCTGTCCGATCGAGGTGATGCTGTCGTTTGCAAAGCCTTGGCCACTAAAAATACCGAGTTCAGTTGAGGCAAAAACAGCTGCCATCAGTGTTCCTATAACACCACCGACACCATGTACGGGGAAAACATCTAAAGAGTCATCAATTTTCCACTTCTGTTTTATGATAATGACGGCATGAAAACAAACGATTCCAGCAACGAAGCCCATCACTAATGCTCCACCTGGCCCAACATAACCAGAGGCGGGTGTTATGGTGCCAAGTCCTGCAACCATGCCAGTGACTGTACCTAATGCGGTGGGTTTGCCAAATTTAATCCACTCATAAACCATCCAAGTAATAGCAGCGGTTGCTGCAGAAATATGAGTGACTAGCATTGCCATTGCACCATCACCATTTGCTG
>CAZWEA010000043.1:0-22640 GCA_964632635.1 uncultured Cocleimonas sp.
CACTAAAATAATAAGTACCAGCTTCTAATGTCTTAAGTATGCGCAATACGCCGCTACCACTTTCAGAAGCACTACCGAACCCAATATTATCATTTAAATCTATTGAGCCGTAAACAGACTCAGGCTTAGTAAGTTCTATAATAATATTAGTTTGCTGGTCAAGACTAAAAGTAAACAAATCATGATCATCAGGTGCTGTAGTGTGCGTACTATGATCACTCTGAGTAACACCCAGCGCTATTGGTGTCGCTTGTTCTTCCGTATTATCAGGTTCATATGAATCAATAACAACATCAGCATAAATAGGAAAAGCACATATAAAAAGAAAAACCAGTACAGCTTTGAATTTTATTAATGACATCGTGATCTTTTCCTTCTTGTTGCCGAATAAATTTGGCTAATTACAGATTTAATATGGACAATATATCATATTAATACCTTATTTTCTGGCATGAGTTGGCTGTTATTCTATAAATACAAGTACTTCCCCTAGTTTTGTCGAATCATTCTGATTATTTTAATTGGCACCCCCCGTCTTTTTAAACAATTGTAAATCAAGCTTTTAACAAGGACGTTTTAATCGCCATTAACTCGACCTCGTAATGTTTTCGTTCTACTACGCTGTGTTTTCTTATCCATACGCTTGTTTCTAGCATTTCTACTGGGCTTGGTTGCTCGTCTTTTTTTCTGTACGGTCGCAACGCTTCTAATAAACTCTTGTAGTCGTGAAAGTGCATCTGCCCTATTCTTTTCTTGGGTGCGAAACTTTTGTGCTTTAATCACTAATACGCGGTCTTTATTAATGCGTTTATCTTTTAGGTTTAGGAGGCGTTGTTTGTAATATTCAGGTAGAGAGGAAGCATTTATATCAAAACGTAAATGAATTGCTGAAGAGACTTTATTAACATTTTGTCCACCTGCACCTTGGGCGCGAATAGCCGTTAGTTCTATTTCATCGTCTGGTATGGAAACATTGTTTGATATTTGCAACATGGATATTGTAGGAATTAAAGAAAATTTACTCTTAACATTATCACAGGTGTTTTACCTTTCTCACTTTTTAATGTGAAATCAAATTTAGAGTTCTTATTGTTAAATTTAGATTTAAGCCTAAAGGTGCCTGTTTTAATTTGCATATCTCCCTGTGTTTGTAGGCTTTGCGAACTACCTTCACCAATAATAGTGGTGAGTTTGGTTCGGTGAGTGTCTTTAAAAGTTACTTTGATTTCCACATCACAATCTGGCTTACAGCGTTTACTCACCAGTTCATCATTTAAATCAAAGTTGAACACCTTGCCCTCTCTAGCAAAATATTCATAATCAATTCCCTCTGGCAAATAATAGTTTTGATCCCAGTACTTTTCTGAGGCTGGCATTTTAATTTTAATCGCTTTGTGACTGTTACTTGATTCAGTTAACCAACGGCCAAAAGAGCGAATTTTAATTTTATCACCACTGTTTTTAACACAGGCTTGCTGGCTATGATTCAGCATCCGAAAAGCTGAAATATAACGCTCCCCCAATAACACGAAAGCATCAGGGGTATTCTCCATTTGTTTACCTAAAACTTGAGTAAGATAACGCATGAAATCTTGAGTTTTATAGTCTGGATGATCCATTTTCTGCATACTTTTATCACTGACCGTAATAAAGTTACGGCGCATTTGTAAGGCACGTAATGAGCTAATTAAAAAGCGATAAGGCTGATTCTTATAGGGACCATGACGATCCAAAATATATTCCTCTTTGCCGTAAAATTCGTTCTCTGTTCCCCAATATCTACCACCCACTTTGTTTGCATAGGACTCATCAAAGTCCAGCCTGCAAGTCCCATCAGGCATACTTGTTATTTTGTTACCAAAAATTTTATCGGTGTAACTCATCCACTGTTCAATGGCACCATCACGTGTACCTAAACCATTGTTCAGCGCATAGGTTGCAAGCTTGGCAAGCTTTTGATTATAAATATCAGCACCTTCACCATAGCTAAATAATGGGCCTTGATTCATAAATGCCAGTTTATATTTATATTTTCCAAAGGCATTGGTATAGAGGTTTATAATCTTAAGTGATTGTTTTTCAAAAATCTCAGGCGTTAAACCAAATGCCGTTTTTGCTTCGGCTAATTCAGCGGGTGTCATCCAAAATTCACCCCAGCCGTCTTTATTATCAAAGTCATGACAAGAACCAGAATACTCACCATCGCCTATACCTATTTGTAATCCAACTAACTGTGGAGATTCAGCATAACGACTAGCAAATTCTTGGATAAAAGGTTTGATAGCATTGATATATTTATCATCCCAGAATATCAGTGACTGATCTTTGGATGAGCGGATTTGTCGAAGTGCCCATTGAGGGGCTTCACAGGCAGAATTAACTTCAAGCCGTACCAACACTTTGTGAGGTGATAATTGTTTTAGTTTTTTATCAAAATGACTAAAGTTAAAAACATTTTTATGCGGATTAGCTTTATCCCAACGTACAATTACAAAGTTGTTCTTAACCAGGTTATCTTTTGTATTAGTCTGCTCTCCAATAAATCCTGAGTAGTCTTCTGCTATTGTATTGACGGGCAGTGACCAATCAAAGCCCATAATGACTGTAGGCTGACTATCCGTAATCTCAGGAGTAACTGGCTTTTCGATGGCATTAATCGACGCTAGTACGATGACAAAGAAAAAAGCCAATAGCTTAAAATAATTCATAGCCACAGTTTAACCTAAGCTATCAAGAATAATAAACCTGTACTGTACCAATGGCATAGCAAAGCCCAAAGACTAAGCTGACTAATGAACTCCAAATAGCGAATCCATCAACTATTTCAGGCCTTAAGAGCAATGCAGGAAATAGGACTAATCCCCTGATTAAGTAAATTATTGAAATTGCCATCAAAGCAAGTTTAACTAAAGGAAATGCTATGGTGATCAAACCCGCACCAGAAAAAGCATATAAGCCCCATACAAATAAAACCATAGCAATTCCGAATGTGATTAAGCCAGGTATTACAGAACCTTGATCTGACATTTTTGCCATCCACTCACCTGCTCCAAAATAACGATACCAGCTTGATCCTCCAAATATTATTGCGATATGAAGTAGCGCTGCTAGAACACTCAAAACACCACCAATAATTAACAAAATATTCATATATCCCTCTTCCTACCAATCTAATGAATAATTACTATACATTAAATGGCAATATATGCTATTTTATTTGTAGATACACACTATAAAGAGGTGATTATTATGAAAGTCAGTGAAAAAGAAAAAGCTAAAACACGTATTAAAATCCTTGAAGCAGCCGTTGATGTGATTATAGAAAAGGGCTTTAAATCAGCTTCTATGCGCGAAATTGCCCGACATGCCAAGGTCGGGGATGCGACCATTTATAATTACTTTCCCTCTAAAGAGAAATTACTCTACGGTTATTGTGAATATATCCAACATCAAGTTATGGAGAATCTCAAATCTATTCAAGATTTCCATGAATATTCTTTGCAAGAACAACTCCAACAATTAGTTGAAATGGAGTTACAAACTTGGCTACCCGCACGTGAATTCTTACAAGAAGTCTTTAAACTAACCTATTACTCCCCTGTCTCAGCGGCAACCCAGCTAGCTGAAACCCGCCGCCTATTCACCCAAATGGTGACTGATATGATTGAAGCAGCCATTGAAGTGGGGGAAATTCCCGAACAGCCTTATCAAGAGCTACTGCCGCGCTTATTTTGGGATTATCAATCGGGCGTTCTTGCCTATTGGCTTAAAGATGATTCTGAGGAATTTGCCAATACCACCAACCTCGTGGATAAGACCATCGAGATCATTGCCAATATTTTACATAATGGTTTGATCGGCAAATCACTTGATCTGATTTCATTCTTATTCAGAACCCATGTACTCACTCATTTTGACAGTTTTGTTTCTGCAACTGAATTAAAAACGACTGCAAAAGCAGTTAAACGCAGCTTTATGAATTCTTCAAAGTCTAGCAATAAAAAACCTAGTGCTAAAAAGACCAGCAAGAAAAAGGAGAATGAAGATGAATAATACCGTCCCACAAGGAAAGTTAGCACGTAGCCGTATTGCAGGAGCCGCCGCTATGAAAGTCGGCGCAAGTCATTTGGCTCATAAAATCAAACGTCCTTTTTTATCTGAAGAAAAACAGCAAGAAAATAAAGAATTATTAGATGATAAAAATGCGCGGTTATTATTCAATGCGCTTACTCAACTGCGTGGTACCGCATTAAAGCTGGCACAAATGATCGGTATGGACCAAGGAATTTTGCCAGAGAGTTATCGCAAAGAACTAGAAAAGTCATTCCATCAAGTACCTCCCCTAAACCGTGTTCTGGTTAGAAAGGTGATGCTTAATGAATTAGGTAATCCACCTGAGAAACTCTTTGCAAAGTTTGAAACCGAAGCATTTGCAGCAGCCAGTTTAGGACAGGTACACAAAGCTACTTTGGAAGATGGCACAAAGGTTGCCGTAAAAGTGCAATATCCAGGGATTAAGAATGCGATTAAAAATGACTTGAGTATGATTCGAGGTATCGCACGCGGCATGTCTAACACCAAACTAATCTTACAATCTTTAGATGAAATAAATGCACGTTTAATGGAAGAAGTTGATTATAAAATCGAAGCTAAGAACACCCAATGGTTTAAACAAAATGTCACCACTAAGGGCATTACAATCCCACAAGTTTATAGTGAAAAAAGTAGTCAGCGCGTATTAACCACCGAATTTATTACAGGCTTGCATCTGGATGATTGGTTGGCCACTAATCCCTCCCAAGAAATCATTAACACAGCCGCACAAAACCTCTATGATTTCTTTGATGAAAGCTCAAATGATTTGCAAAACATGCATGCCGATCCGAATCCGGGTAACTACTTATTTCAAGAAAATGGCGATATTACTGTTATTGACTTTGGTTGTGTAAGGAAACTTTCCGACCAATTTACCGAAGCCTTTCCACGATTAATTTTTGCCTATTTAAATGATGACCCTAAAGCATTATTTCAAGCCTATGATGATATTGGTATGTCGCAAAATAACTTTAGCGATGAGTTTTACCAAGCAGTTTTACGCCCTTTTGGTCAATGGGTTACCACACCATTTAAAACAGACAGTTTTGATTTCCGCAAAAATTCTGATTACACCCGACGCGGGCAAGACCTAATGAAAAGTCTGCATGACAATGTGTCGGTTGATCGTATTGCTGACGAGTTCATTTTTCATAACCGCACTATTTATGGCTTGTATCAAATATTTGAAAAAATGGGGGCAACAGTTTGCCTCACTGATGCGAGGAAACAATCATGAAAAGACAACTTACAAGCGCCCTATTAACACGCTATAAGCACTATAAACAAACACACAATGACGAATCTTTACAAAACTGTATGAACATCATCGAGATGATGCTTAAAAAAACAAAGTATGCCTCTTTATCTAGTCATGGAGAAAATGGCTGGTGTAGCTCCCGCTTGATTCAGCCTTTTATAGATAAAAACAATTCATTAAGATTCTCACTTTGGTTTGGTGCGGCGACTCACTCAAGAAAAGCAGAAGAAATCTGGAATAACTCTAAGGTCACCTTGTCTTTTGAAAATACCCGCGAAGATGCCAATTTGGTGATTTATGGTGAAGCTATTATTGAAATGGACCCCAATATTAAAAAACACTACTGGAAGCATTTCTTAAAACTATTTTTTCCTAAAGGTCCTTTGGAAGATGATTACTCAGTCATTCGTATTCAACCACAACGGATTGAAATAATTAGCTTTAAGCGAAATATTTTACCTGAACCTTTTGGCTTAAAAGCCGTTACGCTAATAAACCAACAAGGAAATTGGAGATTAAGTTGAATATGTCCTAGAACATAAATTAGACCTATTTAACAATGCACTTATGACATCAAAAACAAAAGACCACCCTTTTAAAAATCATCAAATGCCTTTAGCGATGCGTTTGTTTTTTTCAGCTACGACTTTCACTTTCAAAATTCTTAGTGTCGTTGCTCCACCTCTGGCAGGAAAATTAGCACTGCGCTTGTTTATGACACCTCCTAATTTTGGCATACCAAGGCGAGAAAGAAAATTTCGCGAAGAAGCCACTCTAAGTTATCTAGTAAATAGAGAAAGGAACATTTCTATTCGTTCTTGGGGTGATAAAGATGGCAAGAGAGTACTGTTATCACATGGTTGGGGAGGGCGTTGTACTCAACTGCATGCCTTTATTAAACCTTTAACAGATGCTGGCTACCGTGTAATTGGATTTGATGTTCCCGCGCATGGTGACTCAGAAGGTAAACACACCAATATGCTTGATGTGGCTTCAATCATCTCAGAAATAGAAAAACAAGAAGGTGAATTCGAAGCTATTATTGGACACTCGTTTGGAACAGGAACAGCACTTTTAGCCATCGATAAATTCAAAGTAAAATCCAAAAAAGTGATATTAATCGCCTATTTCTCTGATGTGCATTTTATTATTAAACTATTTGGAGAGCTTTTCTCTTTACGTAAATCTACTTTAGATTCAATGCAAGAAATCGCCCTCAAAAAGTTTAAAGATAGCTACGATGTATCATGGAGCTGGGATGAAATCTCACCCATCAAAACAGTTAAGGGTTTTAAAGGAGAGCTCTTATTAATCCATGATGAAAAGGATCATGAGGTACCCTATTCTGAAGCGATAGCATTACAAAATGCATCACCTCAAGCCAAAACACTAATGACATCAGGCTATGGTCACCGAAAGATTTTAATGAATAAAGAGTGTATTAACACTACGCTGCTATTTATTAATAGAAATTAATTAGTATAAAAGACTTTTTTCTAGTTCGAGTGTGTCTAAGCAATACTGCGAACTTATTACCTTTTGCAAACACCCCTTTCGGATTAAAAAATAGCTAGCCTTTAGCCAAGATAAACTACAATCTCGTAAAAACACGGGGGGTGCCATTAGATCCAGAGCGATATAATGTGAGGTTCCCCTATTTTCACACAATGATACAATGCTAATTATAAATAATTATTAGCGACAATCCTAAAATGACTCTAAGACAATTTGAGAAGCACACACCTATAATCCATCCGACTGCCTATATTGATAAGAGCGCGCTGGTGATCGGTGAAGTTGATATCGGTGAAGATAGTTCAGTTTGGCCGATGACGGTAATACGTGGCGATGTTAATCATATTAAAATCGGCCAACGTAGCAATATTCAAGATGCATCTGTTTTACACGTTACCCATGCCAGCGAAGAATATACAACGAAGACTGGTTACCCTTTGATTATCGGAGACGATGTCACGATTGGTCACAAGGCATTGCTACACGCGTGCATTATTGGTAATCGTGTTTTGGTAGGAATGGGGTCGATTATAATGGATGGGGTAGTCGTTGAAGATGAAACCATTATTGGCGCTGGCAGTTTAGTCCCGCCACAGAAAACACTCGAAAGTGGTTATTTATGGATGGGAAGCCCGGCCAAGAAAATTCGCCCATTAAGCGATAAGGAAAAAGTTTATTTACAATATTCTGCAGAGCACTATGTACGTTTAAAAGTTCGTACAGAAAATAGTATCGATTAACTTCTATCCATAATTATTTTTACGGCTCTTCTTCTGCTGGTTTTGATAGGGCAAGCTTAATAGCCTCAATCATCTTTTGCGGGTGTGCCTGTGACTGTAATTCACAATGAAACGCACCATCTTGATATAAGAACATACTGGGCAAATGAAAAATACTGAACTCATTCACTAAAGCGGCTGCTTTATCTGCTTTAATTTCAAAATAATCAAATTTGATAAATGCATCTATAAAGACTTGCTTCTGTGTGATTAGTAAATCCCTCAAATGATGACACGATGCACAATGAGGTCCGCTAAAGAATACTAGAACAAGCCCTGAAATTTCTGGAATAGTTGAATGAAAATTAAACTCATCTAGTTCTTTAATCACTTTAGTTTCCCATAAACTATCAAAACTAACATTCCAACTAACAAACCCCAAAATGCAGATCCAACTCCCCAAAAACTAACATCCGAACTGCTTATAAGAAAAGTGATTAACGCAGGCTCCCTATGCTCTGGTTTACCTAATGCTTGCGCTAAACTATTACCTAAAGTTCCCAATAGTGCCAACCCAGCCAAAGGCAGTATCAAAGCTTTTGGGCTGACAGAAAACAAGGCAACAATTGTTGCCCCAAATATTGCTGCGATTAAATAGAAAAAACCACCACTGACTGCTGCTAAATAACGTGTACTTTTATTTTTATCTGCATCTTCACCCATACATATGGCTGCGGTGATAGCTGCTAGATTAAAAGCAAAACCACCAAACGGGGCTAATAATAATGTGGTAATCCCTGTTGTCGTTATGATTGGCGACAGCGGTGGTTTATAACCTGCTGTTTGCATAACAGCAATTCCTGGCATATTTTGTGATGTCATCGTCACAATAAACAGTGGAATGCCTATACTTATAAAGGAAGCCAATGAAAAACTGGGTGTTATAAATACAAAATTTGCTAACTCCAAACTGATTTCTTTTAATTCAAAAAGTCCCAGCTTCCAGGAAACCAGAGAACCCACGATAAGGACTAAAGGAACAGCATAGAGCGGGAAAAACTTCCTTCCTATTAAATAACTTACGCACATTAAAGCAACTAACTCAAATTCCTGCTGAATATGAATAAATATCTCTAAGCAAAACTGTAATAGAACACCTGCTAACATCGCAGCTGCGATTGAAGGTGAAATTATTTTACTGATCCTCTCAAAGCTTCCTGTAATTCCACTGAGTGTAATCAACAAACCACTAAACAAAAAAGCACCCACAGCTTCGCTCAGTGGGAAGTCCATTAAGGATGTCGCTAACATCGCGGCACCCGGTGTTGACCAAGCCGTTAATATAGGTGATTTATAGTAGAAAGATAAAGCGATACTAGATAATCCCATACCTAGTCCAAGAGCAAGTAGCCATGAATTGACTATGTCTTGACCTGCTCCTGTGGCGGTTGCTGCCTGAAATATAATAGCGACTGAGCTTGAATAACCAACAAGAACGGCAATAAAGCCTGCACTAATATGGCTAAACTTTAATTTGAATCGTGACATGAATCACCGATAACTTAAATAGTTTTATACTAACCTAGTTCAAATAAAATATTTATGGTTTTTTTATCGGTATAGGCTGCTTCATGTCTACTTTAATAGCGCCACGATAATCTCTATCAATCGAAGTTGTGCTGGGTTTAGGCGGGTTTATACTGGGGGAAATTCTATACGTTATTAGCCATAACACATAAATAAGAATGGATACTGTAATGATACGGATCAAAAAAACTTTAATTTTATAAAACACGATTCAGCCCAGTTCTTAATATTTTGAATTATTCTTTTTCTTCTATCCAATTCATCTGAATAGATTCTAAAATCTTTTCATTTGATTTTTCAGGATCATCTTCAAAACTATCTAAAGCACAGACCCAAGCATGTAAATCGGTAAAACGAATTTGCTGCGGATCAACGTTTGGATGAGCTTCATCTAACTCAATCGCAAGGTCTAAGGTATCTGTCCACTTGTATTTCATTTTACTTCCTTTAATTAACCACTCTATGAAATATTCAAAAAGTGTGTGAGTTGTCTATGTGTACTTGAATTAGATAACGAGTCTGGTAGATAACCCGACTAACGAGAAAAAACATATTATTCAGGAGCGGCTAATGGTTTTCTGAGACCATATTAATTGTATATTTCGGAATCTCAATAACCAAATCTTCATCTGCTACTTTTGCCTGACAACTTAAGCGCGAATCTGGGTCAACCCCCCACGCTTTATCCAAGTAATCTTCTTCAAGATCAGTGGCTTCAACTAAAGAATCAAAACCTTCTCGCACAAAAACATGGCAAGTTGTACAGGCACAAGATTTCTCACAGGCATGTTCAATTTCTATATCGTTTGCTAAGGCAGCATCACAAAGTGTCATTCCTGGTTCTGCCTCAAAGGCGGCGCCATCAGGACAAAGTTCTTCATGGGGTAAAAATATTATTTGAGGCATCTGTTGTACTATCTCTTTTTATTTATCTGTATCAGAAAATTCTGATACATTATGACCAGCCATAGCGGTTTTCACATTATCATCCATACGCCTTGCGACGTAAAATTCCGCTACTTTTTCCATGTTTTTTATAGCATCTTTAACATCTTCTGCAAGCTCACTAGAATCTTTGACTTTTTGTAAGTTCTCGCGAGCAGCTAAGAGTGTCTGAATTTCCTTAGCATTTAGCATTGCCTCTGCATCGGCTGTCATTGCTGAATCTAAAGCTTCAAGAGTTCTATCAGCTTCTACTTTTTGCTCACGTAATTTGCGTGCTTCCATATCTGCTTTAGCATTTTCCATGGAGTCACGAATCATTGTTTCGATTTGATTATCTGTCAAACCATAGGAAGGCTTCACTTCCACACCCGCTTTAACACCCGTGGTTTCCTCTTCGGCATGAACATTCAATAAACCATCAGCATCCACTTGAAATGTGACTTTAATACGAGCAGAACCCGCAACCATAGGTGGAATTCCTTTTAAGGCAAACTTTGCTAATGAGCGATTCTCTTCTACTGTTTCACGTTCGCCTTGCAAAATATGCACCGTCATAGCAGTTTGGTTATCTTTAAAGGTTGTAAATTCTTGAGCACGCGTAATGGGTATAGTGGTATTTCGTGAAATGACTTTCTCAACTAAGCCTCCATAAGTTTCGAGACCCAATGAAAGTGGAATGACATCCAATAACAACATTTTTTCATCAGGTTTATTACCTGCTAATATATCCGCCTGTTGCGCTGCACCAATGGCGACAACTTTGTCAGGGTCGATATTAACTAATGGTTCTTTCTCAAAAAAATCACCTACTTTTTCTCGGATTACAGGCATCCTTGTTGAACCACCCACCATTACCACATCATCAACTTGGTCTTTATTGAGATCAGCATCACGTAATGCACGACGACATGCTAGTAACGTCTTTTTCACTAATGGTGCAACTAATTGATCAAAATCATTTCGATTAATTGAGCCATTCCAATCACTGAGTGTGATATCTATATCTTCGTTTTCTGTTAAAGCTTCTTTAACACGACGCGCTTCTCGCATAGCTTGGCGAGTAATTTGATATTCAAAAGTATCATCTTTAGATTTTGTAATGGAAGAACCATCTTTAACGGCTTGTTGAAGCATCCATTCGGCGATTGCATGATCAAAATCATCACCACCTAAAGCAGAATCTCCACCTGTTGCCAATACTTCGAAGACACCTTTATTAAGTCTTAAGATTGAAATATCAAAGGTTCCGCCACCAAGGTCATAGACCGCAATGATGCGCTCACGATAAGGCTCATCAGCTTGACTAGCCTGTTGATCTAAACCGTAGGCGACTGCCGCAGCGGTAGGCTCATTCAATAAACGAAAAACATTTAAATCTGCTAATCGAGCGGCATCTTTTGTGGCTTGACGCTGGGCATCATCAAAATAAGCAGGCACTGTAATAACAACACCTTTTAATTCACCGCCTAATGAATCTTCTGCACGTTGTTTTAAAGTTTTTAATATCTCAGCAGAAACTTCTATCGCCGTGACATTACCTGCGACGGTTTTAATTTGAGGAACAATATTCTCACCAGTACTTTCTGTATCAACAAAATTGTATGGTAACTTGCCACCTAGTGTCTTTATATCAGCAACGCCACGTCCAAGTAATCGCTTTGCTGAAGAAATAGTATTACTACTATCTTGGAGCTCTTCAGCATGTGCTTGTTGTCCAACAACGGTCTTTCCATCTTCAAGATATCGCACCACAGAAGGTAATAATGACTCGCCCTTCTCATCAGCTATTGTTTCTACAGTGCCACGGCGAAGAGTTGCAACTAAGGAATTAGTTGTTCCCAAATCAATACCCGCTGCAAGACTAAGCTCTTGTGGCGCATTAGTCATACCGGGTTCTAATATTTGCATTAATGCCATGGCTGGGACTCTAAATGATTTACGTTGAGATTAAAACAGTTCATCTTCAAGCTTTTCGGTCAGATGCTTAGACTCTTGACACAATCGCTCAAAGAATTTCATTTTCAGTACGGCTTCTTTTGCTTCAGAGAAATTCTTCTGTTCTAAGTTTTCTGCAAAGTGGTCTTTTAATGCATCGGCTTCGCCACTTATTTCCTGAGCAATATCATCAATACGAGCCAATGGATCATTCGCACTTTGAACATCTTCTAATGCTTCGCGTATTTCCATTTGATGCATTAAAAATGCACCATCGCGAGTGGTATCAATTTCATCATCAAAATTGACGCCTTCAAGACTTAATAAATAGCGGGCTCGTAAGCGCGTTGATTTTAATGTTTCGTTGGCTTCATTAATAAAGCCTGTTGTCTGAACAGCAGTTAGACGTGCCTTATCATCAGCGTTTACAAAGCGATCAGGATGATATTTTGCTTGTAAGCCACGAAAGGCGGAGCCAAGTATTGAGAAGTCTATTTCAAATTTCTGAGGTAAGCCAAAGAGTTCAAAATAGCTTTGTTTAAAATCGAGCATGATTATTTGATGGTGTTATATAAGAGAAAAGTGCAAAAAAGGGGGGGGTGCCATAACGACTATAGAAACAGTTTTAGACTGTAAAACTCTCTCCACAGCCACATTCACCAGATTCATTCGGATTATTAAACTTAAAGCCTTCATTCAAACCTTCTTTAACAAAATCCATTTCTGTTCCATCTAGGTAAACCAAGCTCTTTGGGTCGATAATAATTTTGATACCATGATCTTCAAAGACAACATCTGTTTCATCTATTTTGTCCGCAAACTCAACAACATAGGCCATACCAGAGCAGCCGTAGGTTTTAGTCGCTAAACGTAGACCTACGCCTTTACCACGACTACTTAAAAATGAATTGACGCGTTCTGCTGCTACGTCTGTAAATGTAATTGCCATCTAAATATTCACTCTAAATGTTACAAAAAAGGGGGGGGTGCCATTAGACCCTAAAAGTTAAACTATTGCTTACTTTGAAAGTCTTCAATTGCCGCTTTAATCGCATCCTCAGCTAAAACTGAACAATGTACTTTTACAGGAGGTAACTCTAGCTCTTCTGCGATATCAGTATTCTTTATCGCTTTAACTTCATCAAGTGATTTACCCTTTACCCATTCCGTTAGCAAGCTAGAAGAAGCAATGGCTGAACCACAACCATAGGTTTTAAATTTAGCATCTTCAATTATGCCATCAGCACCCACCTTAATCTGTAGTTTCATTACATCACCACAGGCAGGAGCACCAACCATTCCAGTACCAACATCGGTTGCATCTTTATCCATCGCGCCAACGTTGCGTGGATTTTCATAATGATCGACTACTTTATCACTGTACGCCATTTTAACTTCCTCTTATATTCTTCCGCTAATTATCCAATATGGATGCTTAGTTTTTGTATTTTGTTATTGCTTTGCATAACAGTATTAGTATCTACTAATATACATCCATTTTAATTAAAAACAATAACATTTAAAAACAATTTATAAATGCGCCAAACAATTAGTGTGCTGCCCATTCAACTTGGCTTAAATCAATCCCTTCTTTATACATATCCCATAACGGAGATAAATCGCGTAACTTCTCAACTGCTGCTCGTGTATTTTCAATTGCATAATCAACTTCTTCCATTGTCGTAAAACGACCAATCGTAAAACGAAGAGAACTATGAGCTAATTCGTCATTACGCCCTAATGCACGCAATACATAACTTGGCTCTAATGATGCGCTAGTACAGGCAGAGCCCGAAGACACTGCAATGCCTTTTAGAGACATCATTAGACTTTCGCCTTCAACGTAGTTAAAGCTGATATTTAAATTTCCTGCGATACGCTGTTCAAGGTCACCATTAACATAGACCTCTTCCATATCTTTAAAACCATCATATAAATGATTACGCATCATCAACAAGCGATCATTCTCGGTTGCCATTTCTTCTTTAGCAATACGAAATGCTTCACCCATACCAACAATTTGATGAGTGGCTAATGTACCTGATCGCATGCCGCGCTCATGACCACCACCGTGCATTTGTGCTTCGATACGAATTCTTGGTCTACGTCGTACAAAAAGAGCACCTATTCCTTTTGGACCATAAATTTTATGCCCAGAAAAACTCATTAAATCTACTTTTAATTCTGCCAAATCAATAGGAACTTTACCTGCACTCTGAGCAGCATCAACGTGAAAAACAATCTTATTTTCACGACATAGTTCACCAATAGCCGCAATATCTTGAATCACACCAATTTCATTATTTACATGCATGATTGAAACTACGGTTGTGTCATCACGAATGGCATCTTTTAAAACGTTGATATCAAGCAGACCATTATCTTGCGGGTCTAAATATGTGACTTCAAAGCCTTCACGTTCAAGCTGACGGCAGGTATCAAGCACAGCTTTGTGTTCAGTTTTCATTGTAATAATGTGCTTGCCTTTGCGTACATTGAAATGTGCCGCTCCTTTGATAGCAAGGTTATCAGACTCAGTTGCTCCACTGGTCCAGACAATTTCACGTGAATCAGCATTAATTAAATCAGCTACCTGTTGACGCGCTAATTTAACCGCATCATCCGCTTCCCAGCCAAATGAATGACTGCTAGATGCAGGATTTCCATATGCTGTATCTACAGTTAAGTATTTCGCCATCAAATCCGCAACACGTTGATCTGTAGGCGTAGTCGCAGAATAGTCCATATAAATGGGGAGTTGTACATTACTCATTGTTAATCCTTATCTAACCTCTGATAAATTAATCAAAGCTTCTTTCTGTTCTGTGTTTTGACGTGCCGCAACTTCCAGTACATCGCCTTTATCCATTAAATCTTGTAGAGATATATTATCCAAAAAGCTTTGGATTCTATGGCTCAGATCCATCCATAAATTGTGTGTTAAACAGCGTTTATTATCTTCATTACAGCCAGCGGATGCATTTCCACAGTTTGTTACATCAAGGTTTTCATCAACCGCCATGATAATATTTGAAACAGCGATTTCATTAGGACTTCTACTTAGGCTATAACCCCCACCAGGTCCACGCATACTCGTTACTAAACCTTGTCGACGTAACTTTGAAAATAATTGTTCAAGGTATGACAATGAAATAGTTTGACGCTCAGAAATTTCAAGCAATGAAACAGGACCGTTATCATCATGCAATGACAAATCCAGCATGGCGGTAACTGCGTAGCGTCCTTTTGTAGTCAATTTCATTAGATTTCTCTTTGATAAAATAAAACGGGGTTCTTACTTAAAGTCTTGGCTTAAGCTTGTTAGCAAAGTACAAGCCACCATGTGACTTGGTCTAGCTATTTTGCCGAATACTAGAATACCTGATAAGGACAGTCAAGTATTACCACATAAAGTAATGTTTATAATATCCAAACAATAATTACTAACTGATCAGGGATACCGCAAGGCTATTTTTTGTTACTCGCAGTAGCACCACATTCTGTTAATTCTGCATCCTCTAATTTTGGTAGTGGCTCAAACTCAACTTCACCACCAAGATGCTGTATTTGAACACACATTTTATCCATACGTTCATCCATCTTATGAATATGATCAAGCATTCGATTAACGGTATTAGCTACTGGATCAGGCATATCTTGGGTTGCGCCGTAGGCATCGAACCCCATTTTTTCCGCCAGTTCATTGCGCTGTTCCTCTGTCGTATCACGACGAACTACTTCACGACCAGGCACACCTATAACGGTGGTATCCGCAGGAACTTCTTTAACAACAACGGCATTAGATCCAATCCGAGCACCATCATTAATCATGATCGGACCGAGGATTTTAGCACCTGCTCCAACTACAACATTATTGCCAAGTGTTGGATGGCGTTTACCTGGGTTCCAACTAGTACCGCCCAAAGTAACGCCGTGATAAAGAGAACAGTCATCCCCTATTTCAGCCGTTTCTCCAATAACAATACCCATGCCATGATCAATAAAAAATCGTCGGCCTATAACTGCACCTGGGTGTATTTCAATTCCCGTTAAAAAACGAGAAAGTGTTGATAGTATACGTGCCAGCCATTTGAAGCCTCGATTCGAAAGTGCATGACTAAATCGGTGCATAATGATAGCGTGCACCCCTGGATAGGTGGTCAAAATTTCAAATGTATGACGTGCCGCTGGATCTCGATCAAATACACAGGAGATGTCTTCTTTTATTCTACTGAACATGTTTCACTCGTTTATAATTGCTATTCAAGTTTTATTTCTATTCTATAATACTTGATTCAATTTAGTTTGATAACCCTGAATTAGACACGGAATTAGACACCAATTATTTAATGCAAAATTTAATACCCCACTATGACGTAATAATAATAGGCGCAGGCGCAGCAGGATTGATGTGTGCAATTGAAGCTGGCAAGCGCGGTCGCAAAGTATTGCTCTTAGAAAAAGCCAATAAAGTCGGCAAAAAAATCCTTATCTCTGGGGGTGGGCGTTGTAACTTTACCAATTTGTATGCCGAACCAGATAACTATCTTTCTGATAATCCGCATTTTTGCAAGTCTGCCCTATCCCGTTATACACAATGGGATTTTATAGCACTTATGGAAAAACACCATTTGAGTTGGACAGAAAAAACTTTAGGGCAACTTTTCTGCGATCAAAAGTCAGCTGCCATTGTAAAAATGCTATTGGATGAGTGTATTAAAGCTGGAGTTAAAATTCATTTAGATTGCCAGCTACAGAGGATTGAAAAAGAAGAGAGCTTTACATTAGAAACCTCCGCAGGAAATTATCAATGCCACTCATTAGTAATAGCAACTGGAGGACCTTCTATTCCAAAAATGGGCGCTAGCGATTTTGCATTTCATGTAGCAGAGCAATTTTCTATTTCCACAGTCCCTTTTACCGCTGCACTTGTTCCCTTTATATTTGATGATACAACTCTCAATGCCTTTATCAAGAATCTATCAGGAATATCATTACCAGTGGAAGTCTCGATAAACACCTCTGACAATCTTGTAAAAAAGGGGGGGGTGCCATTTAAAGAAGCTATCTTGTTTACTCATAGAGGAATTAGTGGTCCTGCTGCCTTACAAATTTCTTCATATTGGCAATCAGGAGATCAACTTGTGATTAATTTATTTCCTGACTTTGAACTCTTGGATTGGCTTATTGAACAACAACAAAGTCATCCACAGGCAGAGTTAAAAACAATTCTTGCGTATAAACTTCCAAAGAGATTAGCAACTGAGCTGTGTAAACACTTCATTAGTAATAAAGTGATGCGGCAATTAAACTCACAAGAACTAGAAACTATCGTATCTCAACTCACACATTGGGTTCTTTTACCGAAAACAACTGAAGGAATGCGTACTGCTGAAGTCTCACTGGGTGGAATTAATACTGATGAGATTTCATCAAAAACTTTTGAAACTAAAAAAGTAAAAAACTTGTACTTTGTCGGTGAAGCCATTGATGTCACGGGTCACCTTGGCGGCTTTAATTTTCAATGGGCATGGGCATCGGCTTGGTGCGCAGGACAATATATTTAGCTACAAATATAAGAAACCAATAATGAACATTTCACAACAGTTAAAAGGCATTCTTATCACCACTCTTGGGGTCATTATTTTAAGCCCAGATGCTCTACTGATTCGCCTTCTTCATGCAGATACATGGACGGTCGTATTTTGGCGTGGCTTGGTGTTTGGTCTCGGGATTTGTATTCTCATGTTCATAATATACCGTCGAAATACCTTTCAACAGTTTGAAAAAATCGGGAAACCTGGAATAGCTATTGGATTAATTTTTGGTTTTAGTTCGATTTTTTTTACAACAGCAGTACAGAACACCAGTATCTCCAATACATTGGTTATCATTAGTACATCACCTGTATTTGCTGCTTTATTCAGTTGGATTTACCTTAAAGAAAAAGTCCCATTCAGAACTTGGCTAACCATGTTTATTATTTTTATCGCCATTGCTGCCATACTGTATAACGGTTTTCAGGTGGGGGGGACTTTTGGTGACATAAGCGCAATGGGAACAGCCATTTTAATAGCAATCAGTTTTACTTTTACTCGAAAATACAAAGAGGTCAATATGGTGCCCGCTATGGCTATAAGTGGCATCGTTGCTATCACTGTATCATCTATCGTTGCTATTTCTACCCATAGTTCTTTAAAACTAGAGGCTGATGCCATTCCCTATTTAATTATTGCTGGGTTCGTGGTGACGATTGCTTTTGCTTTAATAACATTAGGACCTCGTTACATTACTGCACCCGAAGTGAGTTTAATCATGCCACTTGAAACGGTTCTAGGGACTTATCTTGGCTGGATATTTTTAAAAGAAATACCCTCGAACTTAACAATAATTGGTGGTGTTGTGGTAATTCTAGCTTTAGCTATTCATGCCTGGCTTTCTTTAAAAGCTAATAAATACCCACCGGGAAAAATTCCGTAACAATAATCGCAGCGATTCCATTAACACGAATTCGGTAACTGCGTGATAATAATTCACCTTCTAGTTTTGACAACAAGGTGTCATTCTCATTAATTTCAGAAATGTAGTCTATATCAAAAATATCTCGATATGTTTCAACACCCTTTTCTCGAAGTAACTCCCCTATTCCTATCTCTCCTTTTTCCAGTGAGTCTCCTATATCAGCGGGCAAATGTTTTATCGATACTGTTGAACGAGCACAGGCAAATTTTTGATGTGTATTATGTCCAAGTAAGATTACTTCGCGTTGAAGAACACGGTCTCCTGATTTTACCTCCAAACCTTCAACTGAACTTGATAATGATTCAAGCTGGTTACTGATAACCTCAACTCTAACAGGTTCCCAAAACCAAGCCTCAAGAGACTTTGTAACCGTGCCATCTGTTACCATCAATGTTCTTAGAAAAGGAGGAATTTGAGTCAGGTCAATATTATTTCCTGAATCTGTCTTTATAATTTGATCGCTTAGATAACCACTGCTACGAAAGTATGAATGTTGAGTCATTGATATAGTTACTCTATAGCGCTTTAGAAAGTTAAGGGCACTCTTATTAATTAGTATATATAATGATAGGCCATTGCACGAATGTATTTAAATTTAAATTATTGCAAAGTCTTATAGAGACCTCTATTGTTGATACCAAAGCTCAGACAATGTAATCAGCCGTCTACCTGAGCTTTTAAACAACTTCACTTCTTTAACGGTTGGCCACGAATCATAATCACCAGAGGGATTATCTAACTTGCCTACTACCTCTTGATTCTCGCCACTTACCCACTTTAGAACCAATTTGACGCCTTCTTGGAATAATTGGCAATTATAAAAGCAAACTGATTTTGAAGGGTCTACAGAAATAGACCTTTGCATAATAATTTCACCACTATCAAAATTCTCTGCCATTCTATGAATGGTTACACCAACCTCATTCTGCTTATCTTGGAGCGCATAAAAAACGGGGTCTACCCCTTTGTAAGAAGGTAAAAGAGAAGGATGAATATTAATGCATTGAATATCCGCACGATCAAGCACAACAGGTTTTATGAGTTGGTTAAAGTGTGCGGCTAATAAATAATCTGGTTTATGCTTAAGCAGAAAGCCTACAGATTCATCACTATTAATATCACGGGTTTCATGAAAAGGAATATCATGCTGTTGAACAAGACCATGTACAGTTTTTAGAGGCCACTTTTTAAATTTAAAAAACGGCTGAAGCCATCGAAATAGATCAGTAATAAAAAAAAGATAAATTGCGTAATGCCAACCAGATGTCTTTATCTGTTTCAATGCTCCGCGAAGGTGGCCATATTCAGGGTGAAGAATACGTGTTGAATTGACTACCGCTACAACATCAACACTGTCATCAGCAATGAGTTGCTCTAGTACTTTAGAGGAATAGATACTTGAGTAAGTACAAAATGTAATTCTTTTTTTTATGCTCATAGTTACCCTATCAAAAAATCCAATTGTTTTAATTATACTTAACTATGAAGTCAAGCTGAGGTAACAATGACATTTATTACCGTATCACCTACTACATATTGAGGGCTCAATTATAACTTACGCACCTCTTCAACCAATATTTTTACTGTTTGTTCAATTTGTTCTTCGGTATGTGATGAACAGATAAAAAATCGTAATCGAGCCATGCCTTCTTGTACAGCAGGGTAAAAAATAGGCTGCACATTAATACCCCGTTCAAAACAAGCGTTAGCTAACCTTCCCGCAGCTGCAGAACTTCCTGTGATAATAGGGATTACAGACAAACCCACACTTGAGCCAACATTTAAACCTTTCGCTTGTGCTAACGTAAGAAATTGCTTACCCCTTTCTTTCAGTTTTTTTACACGTTCCGGTTCTTCATCAAGAATTTTTAAAGCTGCTATTGCAGCGGCTGCGACTGGGGGTGATATTCCCACACTGTATAAAAAACCTGGTGCTGAAAACTTAAGATGCTCTATCAGTGCGTTTTCGCCAGCAATATAACCACCACAACTTGCCAATGTTTTACTAAGCGTTCCCATCCATAGATCAACTTCATGTCCGTCAACGCCTTCTTGCTCTTTTATACCGTGGCCACGCTCACCTAAAACACCTAGGGAGTGCGCTTCATCAACCATCAAAAATGCTTTATGCCTTAGTTTGATCTCAATGAATCGTTTCAAGTCTGGATAATCGCCATCCATACTGTATATGCCTTCAATGACAATCAACACGCGCTCATAATTTTTACGTTGTTGGAACAAAATTTCATCTAATGCTTGCCAATCATTATGTGGAAAGGGTAAGCGGGTTGCTCCAGATAATTGCCCACCTTGTACGATACTGTTATGAATTAACGAATCATGAAGTATTAGGTCTTTTGGACCAAATAAGTACCCTATGGTGGTAACATTTGTAGCATGACCACTGACAAAAACAATACTATCGTCAACATCATATAGTTTTGCTAAAGCATGTTCTAGTTCACGCTGTATTGGGCGCTCTCCTGCAACAGGTCGGCTCGCAGATGCTGATGTTCCATATTTATCAATAGCTTGCTTAGCCGCTTCTGAGACATCAGGGTGACCACAAAGATCAAGGTAATTATAGCTAGCAAAATTAATATACTCATTGCCATTTATATTAGTTGTATTTCGGGCAACCCCTTCATGCACTTTAAAAAAAGGGCTAGAAACACCTAGCTGTTTTCCTCCCGTTTCTAATATTTTAATTTGTTGATAACCAGGAAACTTATCGAAACGGCAAAACTCATCAGGAATCTTAGAGTTTGACTGCAATGACTTTCGAGTACGGATAACATCAGTAGCACTCATCTGAGCCTCAGTCACTTTCTTCAGACGCTTTTCAAGCATTTTCTGTGCTAACTGATCTTTAACTGAACCACTTAATCCAAATAAATTATTTTTAACGGGTTTATTCATCATTTATTTTGCTTATTTTATACAAAGTTCTAATCATCTTTTATAGCATCTTCAATGAGCTTTTTAGATAACTCTTCCACTTCTTTTTCAGTCATATGGTCACTTTGACCATGTCGTGATGCTGCAATTGAAATTTCTTGTTGATGTTGATCTTTCTGGTTGCTTGTTTCAGCTTTCTCTGAATCAGGCTCACAAAGTTGTTCAGTAATTCTTTGTGCTATACGATTAATATTCGCACCTTCTGTTAGCGCCATTACGGGTAATTTTACAGCAAAACGATCTTCAATGGCTAATACCAACTCCATACCCATTAAGGAATCCATACCTAAATCAAATATTGATGTTTCTACATCTAATTTATCGCGCTGGATTCTTAAAATATGCTCAATTTCATCTAATAACAAATCAACGACTAAGTCCTGCACTTCAGAGTAACTTAAATTAACTATCAGTGATTGAATATCTTGGTACTGATCACTATCTGAAGTATGAACTTCACGTTGAAGCTCAATATACTTATTAGAACTCGCAGCAGGCATTACTTTTTGAATCACACCCCAATCAAGATCAATGACAGCTGCACCTGCTTTATTACTAATAATAATTTTTTCTAACATGGTTAGTGCTTTATCCGAAAGCAGAGCCTCTCCACCCAAACGATTCTGTAAGGCATCTTTCGTTTTCTCATTACGTGCCAGATATCCAACATCTGAAATCGCACCCCAAGCAACATAGCTAGCAGCTAGGCCTATTGATTTTCTATAAGTTGCAAGCGACTCCATAAAGCCATTAGCTGCTACATAGTTAGCCTGACCAGGATTACCTACAAACGTTGTAGCAGAGGAGTAAAGTACAAAGAAATCCAAATTCAAATCTTGTGTTGCTTCATGAAGATTCCATGCACCCACTGTTTTAGGGCTCATGACTTTAAGTAACTGTTGCTGAGTCATATTTTGAATGAGGCTATCGTCTAAAACCATCGCAGCATGAATAATGCCTTTTAAAGATGAAACCTCTCTTTGAACTTCAGCAATTAAAGTACTCAGAGCTATCTTATCACTAACATCACATGCTCTTATATAAACACTGACTCCTTTATCTTGAAGTGCTCTTATTGTCTTTTTAGCATCATCATCCCTGATCTC
>CAZWEA010000044.1:0-7983 GCA_964632635.1 uncultured Cocleimonas sp.
GAAAACCTCTATACGCAGGAACAGTTTGATGTGGTTTTGTTGTAAAAATATATAGGAAATGTTTCTATATGGCACCCCCCCCCCCTTTTTTACATAATTAGAACTACGATACTAACCATCTGGAGATCAAGATGACCATCTACAAAGGCCAATGTTTATGTGGTGATATACAGTATCAAGTTAGTAAAATTGAACAAAAAATAGGGCATTGTCATTGTAAAATGTGCCGTAAATTCCATGGTGCTGCTTTTGCAACATTTGGTGAGGCTAAATCTGAAAACTTCAAATGGATAAAAGGTGAAGACTTGCTCCAAAGCTATCAAGCAGAAAATGGCAGCACTCGACAGTTCTGTCAAAAATGTGGTTCAAGTATGATCTTCATACCATCAAATGACGATGGTAAACTGGTTGAATTTACATTGGGTACTTTGGACTCAGACTTAGACTTACAGCCCGATGTACATATCTTTATAGCATCTAAAGCTAACTGGTCTATTGTTAGTGATAGCTTGCCACAATACGAAGGTGATAGATCAACTAAGCGTGTTGATTAGCTATGCCTAAAATGATCAAGGAGCTTTATCAAAATCCTGAACATGGCTTTTTACATCAATAATCATGGTTTGGACGAACGACATTGAAGGTGCAATATTGGAAATCATTTGAACACATGGAATCATATGCAAAAAATAGATGATGCAAAGCATCTACCAGCATGGGTAAAATTTAATAAGAAGGCTGCAAGCAGTGATGATGTCGGTGTTATGCCTCGTTTTGGGCTAGCAAAAGCAGGAACACATTCAGTATTAGGTAGAAAGTTGAATACGGCGAAAGACAGACTAGCTAAGAAACAGGGTGATAAGTGAAACGGCAGGCATTTCAGTTTGTGCTTATTGTTACAGGACTATCTTCAGGTACGGTACAGCCCTTAAGTGGGGAACTAGCTTAAAATGATGAATACTTCACAAAAGCAATAATACAATTGCTAGTTGATGTAAATTGTAAAATTGGTTTATATGGATATTCCTCCATCATAATATTTACTGCATAATCTAAGTATGCAAAATAATCAATTACACAAAAAAAGTCTTAAATCTAATAACCTCAACCTTCAAAAGCAATTTGAAAAAGGGGAGGCTGTTTCAAGCTTACTACATCAACGAAGCCAACAGATTGACACTGTTTTACAGCAGATGTGGACAGAGTGCTTTTCACAAAATCATACAAGTTTTTCTTTAATTGCGGTTGGTGGTTACGGACGAGAGGAGATGCATCCTCAATCTGATGTGGATTTATTGATTCTCCTGGCAAAAAACCCAGAAGCTGATGAGGAACAGAAACTCTCTGATTTTGTAACTCAACTTTGGGATTTAGGACTTGAAATAGGCCATAGTGTCAGGACTATTGATGAGTGCTTTAGTGAAGCCGAGAATGATTTAAGCATCATCTCAAATTTAATAGAATCCCGCTATCTAGCTGGCGATAACAATCTTTTTGATCAACTAAAAGCACAAATATCAAATGATAAGTTGTGGAGTAGTAAAGACTTCTTTAACGCTAAAGTAACTGAGCAGAAAAAGCGTTATAAACGATTTGGCGATACAGCCTACCGTGTAGAACCAAACTTAAAGGAAGGTCCAGGTGGGCTTAGGGACTTGCAAACAATTGGTTGGATTGTAATACGTGAATACGGTATTCATTCATTGAAAACCTTAAGTGAATCTGAAGCGCACGATTTGCTCGACCAAGAAGAATATAAATCTTTAATTGAAGCGCGGAACTTTCTTTGGCAAGTTCGTTTTGTGTTGCATCAATTAACTGGTCGCAAAGAAGATCGCTTACTGTTTGATCACCAACGTCATTTAGCGCATAGTTTTGGTTATACTAATGATGAAAACAATGCTTCTATAGAAACGTTTATGCAACGTTACTACCGTACGATTACGCAGCTTGAAAGACTTAACGAAATATTGTTGGGGTTATTGCGTGAACATATTCTGGAAAGCGCAAATAAAGAAGTGCGTATTATTAGTCAGTTTTATCATAGTCAAGATAACTACTTAGGATTAGTGGATAAAAACTATCTAATCTCGCATCCACATACTTTTCTAGAAATCTTTAGTATCCTACAAATTCTCCCTGAATTAAAAGGTCTTACACCGCAGACTATTCGTGAATTACGTCGAAATATACATGTCATTGATGATGCGTTTAGAAATCATATTCATATTAAACAGCAGTTTATAAGTATATTGTCAGAATCTAAACGAGTTAATTTTGTCCTTAGGCGAATGAATCGTTACGGCATTCTAGCAGCTTATATTCCAGCATTTGCTAATATTGTTGGACGTATGCAATATGACTTGTTTCATGCTTACACGGTTGATGAGCATACCTTGAATGTGGTTAGAAATATCCGTGTACTAAGCACTGACAAAGGTAAACAGGAGCTACCATTTTGTAGTGATATATTTAAGCTAATAAGAAAACCGATGTTACTTGTTTTAGCTGGAATATTTCATGATATAGCGAAAGGTCGCGGAGGAAGTCATTCTGAGTTAGGTGCTGTTGATGCTCAACAGTTTTGCATTGAACATGAATTAAGTCTTGAAGATGTTGATTTAGTGAGCTGGTTAGTTGAACAACACCTACAACTAAGCACAACAGCGCAGAGAAAAGATATAAATGACCCTGAAGTGATAGGTAAGTTTGAAAAGCTTGTTAAGACACAGGAAAGATTAGATTATCTTTATTTACTTACGATTTGTGACATTAAAGGGACAAATCCCACATTACTAAATAGCTGGAAACATTCTTTGTTAAAAGATTTGTATCTAAATACTTCAAAATCTTTAAAAGATACTGATAATAAATCTAATTTAGAATTAATGACGCAAGATATAATAGAGAAAAAGAAAGAAGTTATTGGATTACTACAGCAGACTACTTTTGATCAGCAAAGATGTGAATTATTTTGGGAACGCTTTGATGATGACTATATATTTCAATACACTAGTCATTTACTCGCTCGACACATTCAAAAAGTAGGTGAGCAGGCTGTAACTAATAATATTGTTCATATTGACAACAGTGAAAATGAAGAAAGTACAGAGCTCTTTATCTATACCAAAGATATTCAAGGACTATTCATAAGAATAACTTCTGCAATTGAACAATTTCAATTAAATACAGTAGCTGCAAGTATTACATCCAGTAAAGATGGTTATGATTTGTACACATTCTATCTGTTAACAAATGAAGGTGTACCGTTGGATGTTGAGCATGATATTAAAAGTCTATTTGATAAAGTGAATGAAAACTTACAGCAAGAAAGTATTTCTTATAACTTTGATCATCATAGAATGCCACGGCAATTACAGCATTTTGATACGCCCACAACAGTAGAGTTTAATCAGGATGAGGTTCGTGTACAAACAATTATTACGATCAAGACTGCTGATAGTGCTGGGCTTTTAACTAGAATAGGAGAAGTATTCAATCAATGTAGTGTTGTAATTCATAACGCGCGAATATCTACATTGGGAGAGCTAGCTGAAGATATATTTCACATTACTCATCAAAGTGGTAAGGCTATCCTCGAAGAGGAGGATCAACAAAAAATAAGACAGGAATTGGTCGAGAAACTTGAAGCATCAAATCTTTAGAATTGAAGAGTTTTTTAATGTGTATTGAAAGCTATCTGGTTGAATAAAATAGTCTGACTCAAGAGGTGCACCAAGTAATGAATCATCAATAATGATGTTTTTATTGTGAGCTTTAAGGTCTATTTTTCCTGTATCAAGCTTATGCCAGAATTTTTTTGAAGTAATATCATAATCAAAAGAAATACGTTGATAGTCGGATCTTGGCTTTTGCGCTGTATTTGTAAAGTTATCTATCTGAAAAGCTTGATTTTGTTGTTGTGAATGAGCCTTTTTATAAGGTAAATTATAGGGGCTATCTATTTTAATTTGGCGTGGTGAGTAGGCAGATACAGATACCTGATGATTAACTTTATCAGCAACTGCTTGAAATTTAAGTGGGCTTTGAATATAACCAAGAATTGATAATGATCCTAAAATAAAAGTAATCAGAATCACAGCATAAAACATAGGTGACTCGAGTAAATCTCTAAACCCTGTTGTACTATAAACTTCTTCCTTGTTTGAAATAATCATTTTCATTTTCTCTATTTATTTTTATTTTTATAAGTCTGATTTAGACTAGTTTGTATTTATATAACGGTTAAAATAGCAAATTCCTACCTTTTATCAAACTTTTTACGCCGAACGGTAATTCATTTTTAAAACTAGTATTGTGAATTTAAAGCGACCTGATTAGGTATTCTTCTTGTTTTTTTGAAAAGCACTTAAAATACCCCGTAAAATATTAAGCTCGCTACGTGTAACACTTGTACGTGAATACAATCTTCTTAATTTCGGCATCAGATAACGTGGCTTCTCGGGGTTAAGAAATTTAGTTTCAATTAAAACTGTCTCAAGTTGTTCAAAGTAGCCATCCATATCAGCTGAACTCACTAGCGTATCACTAGATTTTTTTAGTTCACTAATAACGTGATCAGGGTTGGCTTCATTATTGTCATTTAGGCTTTGCGAAGCAAGTCGGCATTCATAACTAATAATCTGCACGGCTGATGCGATATTTAAAGAACTGTAGTCTGGATTGGTCGGAATATACACTAAGCGGTGACAATGGCTTAGTTCATCATTGCTTAAACCAGAGCTTTCTGTTCCAAAGACAATAGCAACTTTTCCAATGAGTGCCTGTTTAGCCACACTCATTCCGCAGCTTCGAGAATCTTCGAGTTGCCATTTAAGTGAACGTTTTTGTCTCGCACTGGTTCCGATGACTAACTGACAATCTGCTGTGGCCAGTTCAAGGGAATTCACAACCGTTGCATTTTCAAGAACATCATATGCATTAGAAGAAAGGGCGGTGGCTTGCTCATCTGGAAAAGTTTTGGGGTTAACTAAATAGAGATTTGAGAGCCCCATCACCTTCATTGCACGGGCAACAGAACCAATATTTCCTGGGTGTGAGGTTTTGATTAGAATAATCTTGATATTATTTAAGGGATTGTCAGTGATTAGATTAGTATTTTTCATTTAGTTAGTATTCTTTAAGAAATTATTTACATATTATAAGCGATATTAAGAATAAATCGGGCTATACTCTCGCGCCTTATTTGTTAGAAGTTTATAGAGGTTTTCATCATGCATCCAATGCTCAATATGGCGATTAAAGCAGCCTATGAAGCGGGCGATATAATCGCTCGTAGTGCCGATAGAATCGACCAGTTACAGATTGAAAATAAAGATAAAAATGATTTTGTGACTGAAATCGACCGAGCAGCAGAAAACGCCATTATTGGACTGCTTAAAAAATCTTACCCTGATCATGCATTTTTAGGCGAAGAAAGCGGTGAACACGAAGGGGCTAAAAATTCTTCAACGCAATACCAATGGATAATAGATCCACTCGATGGTACTACGAATTTCCTCTACGGCATTCCTCATTATGCTGTTTCCATAGCACTTAAAAAAGATGGAAAGCTAGATCAAGCGGTTATTTACGACCCGATTAAAGATGATTTGTTTTATGCTTCACGTGGTGGTGGAGCATTTTTAAATCAACGTCGTATTCGTGTCTCAAAACGTTTGTCTCTTGAAAATGCGTTGTTAACCACAGGCGTACCCTATCGCCCTGACCAAGAAGAGCTTGTAGATAAATACTTTCAAACGATGAAAGCACTTATTATAAATACTGCTGGCGTCAGAAGACCAGGTGCAGCTTCTTTAGACCTCGCTTATGTTGCGGCAGGACGTTATGACGGTTTTTGGGAGTATGGTTTGCATGAATGGGATATTGCTGCAGGCGTTTTACTCGTTCAAGAAGCAGGAGGCTTAGTTGGAGATTTAAAAGGTGGTGATTCACATTTTAAAACAGGTGATATTGTTGCGGCTAGTCCAAAAGTCTTTAAAGATATGATTAAGCGCCTGCATGCAGTTTTGAAATAAGGTCGAGATCATTCTTCAGATATCTTTTAAATGTTTCAAATCAGTTTATTTTGCACCCCACTCTTATTTTAAAGATTGCAGTTACTTTTGAATAAATGGCTGCCAACGAGATAGCTCTGCCTCTGCCTCAATCTGCCAATAATCATGTTGAAACTCTCGTGCCGTTTTAAGAATTTGTAAATATGTTTTACGACTTATATTCTCAGCGCCCATGCTGCTCAGGTGTGAGTTTTCTATTTGGCAGTCAATCAGTGAAAACCCCCAATGTTGCATATGCCATGCTAGTGCAACAAATGCAATTTTTGAAACGTCACGTTCAGTGCTAAACATAGACTCACCACTGAACACACCGCCAGTGGCAATGCCGTATAAGCCACCGACTAATTTTTTATCTTGATTCCAAATTTCAACGCTATGAGCGACTCCAAGCTTATGTAACTGGACATAAGCTTGGAGCATTTCATTGGTGATCCAAGTGCCTCCAGATTGCATCCGTGGAGCAGCGCAGGATTGTACGACTGCTGCAAAGTTAGTGTCAAAATGAATATGGTAGCCTTTATTAAATAAACTTCGCATCGAGCGCCTTAGGCTTTTGCTAATGTGAATTTTATTCGGATAGAGTACTGAACGTGGATCTGGGCTCCACCAATAAATGGGTTCATCAGGGTTATACCAAGGGAAAATTCCAGATCTGTAGGCATTGATTAAGCGGGTAGGGGAGAGGTCTCCACCAAAAGCCAGCAAGCCATTAGGCTCAGTCCAAGCCATTTCCACAGGGGGGAATGGCTCGTCACTGCTCTGTGGGTCGAGTAGGGCTAATGAATTGACTGATTTTTCTGAGCTCATCTATTTTTATTTGTTCGCAACCAGTTCATCTATAAACTTTTCAGCATCAAGTGCAGCCATACAGCCCGTACCAGCTGAGGTGATTGCTTGGCGATAAACATGATCCATAACATCTCCTGCTGCATAAACGCCTTCAACACTGGTTTGTGTTGCATTGCCCGTTGTGCCACTTTGCACCATGATATAGCCGCCTTTCATGTCAAGCTGACCTTCAAAAATATCGGTGTTAGGCTTATGTCCTATGGCAATAAACACACCATGTAAGTCTATTTCTTGAGTTTCTTCAGTTTTAACATTTTTAATACGCATGCCAGTAACGCCGGAGTCATCACCTAAAACTTCCTCAAGAACGTTATCCCACATCAAGGTGATATTGCCTGTTTCTGCTTTGTTAATAATTTTATCTCGTAGGATTTTTTCTGAACGAAGCTCATCTCGGCGATGTACCAATATTACTTCATCAGCAATATTAGACAGATAAAGTGCTTCTTCAACTGCAGTATTTCCTCCACCTATAACGGCAACTTTTTGATTTCGATAGAAAAAGCCATCGCAAGTAGCACAGGCTGAAACGCCTCTGCCTTTAAATTTCTCTTCAGAGTCTAAACCTAGGTACATGGCTGATGCGCCTGTACAGATTATCAATGCATCACAGCTATACGCATTACTTCCACCTTTTAATATAAGTGGTCTCTGGCTAAAGTCCACATCAGAAATATAATCATTAATTAGTTTTGTATCAAAGCGTTCCGCATGTTTTTGCATGCGATCCATAAGCTCAGGTCCTTGTACGCCATCATTGTCACCTGGCCAATTATCCACATCTGTTGTGGTCATCAGTTGTCCGCCTTGCTCCATCCCGGTGATAATTACTGGATCTAGATTAGCACGTGCTGCATAAACGGCAGCGGTATAACCTGCAGGACCAGAACCTAGAATAATTAAAGAATGGTGAATCGTATCGCTCATTTGCTGCTCCAATATAAAGTTGTAGTTGTATGCTATGTAAAGTTTGTCTTAAGGTAAAGCACTGATACGACTTAGTTACTAACTTAGATGAATAATCCACTTCTTTTTATGATTGAAAAGTTATATACTC
>CAZWEA010000044.1:8083-21814 GCA_964632635.1 uncultured Cocleimonas sp.
TTACTAACTTAGATGAATAATCCACTTCTTTTTATGATTGAAAAGTTATATACTCGGGTATGTATATAAGGGCTATATACAAATCAATTCAAAGTCTTATCAAAAAATATAACCGACTTGAATTTAAATATCATGTAAGAATATGTGCAAAAAGGAAATGATAAAAAGAATTAGTTTAGTTAATTAAAACTAAACTATCGGATTGGGGAATTCAATTGGCTACAAAAAAAAGGGCAGCGTCTAAGCCTAGAAAAAGGACAGCATCTAGAGCAAAACCTCAGGTTAAAGTAAAAGAAAAAATAGCATTAACCTCGCAGAAACGGGGAAGCTTAATTCAAACCACTATATTGATTCTATCTGGAATTACTGCTGTTGTGTTGCTTGCATTATTGACATATAACCCAGCTGATCCGGGACTGTTTCATTATGATAATAATACTGTCATTCAAAATAAAGCTGGTTCTGCAGGTGCCTATTTAGCGGATGTATTATTTGGTTTCTTTGGTTATCTGTCCTATCTAGTTCCTATTGCCTTTCTGGTTTCTGCCTTTTTACTGTTTCGTTCTAAAGAGGCGAACGGTGGAATCAATATAGGTGTTACTGTCTTTGGTGTTTTTCTTGCTTTAATTGCCGGCTGTGGCTTAGCTATTTTGTTGTGGCCAACAAGTAATTTATATTACGGAGCTGGTGGTTTGCTTGGGCAGGGTGTTGCACGTATGTTTATGAGTACCTTTGGTGATATTGGTGCGATTATGATTATGTTCTCTGGTTTTGTTGCCGGAGTCACTTTATTTGCTGACGTTCAGTGGTTGAAAGTCATTGATAAGATTGGCGATACAATCTTAAGTACAATAGAATTGTTGATGGGTTCTGGCGGACCTAAAGAGTCTTATGAAACAGCATCGGCAGCACCTGTTTTTGAAAAGACTGAGAAAAATAATAAACGTGACGAAAACACAGGCAGTATGTTCGATGCCGTCAAAGAAGGCTTTGCTGATTTATTTGTTAGTAGGAAAACAAGCCCTGAAAATGATCTGAATGGTACAGATAGCCAAAATTACGCGCCATTTCAAAATTCACCACGTGTTGATCCTTTAGATGAGGTTGGTCTCGTTTCTTCTACAGATAGGCAGGAACCAACTTTAGGTGTTCCAGATTATATGAGTCATGATCCTAGTTTTTACGAGGAGGAGAATGTGTCTGTATCTGGCTTAGTTGATGTCATTACCTCTAAAAGAGCAGCTAAGAAAGCTACAAAGACGGACATTTCCCGTAAAGTAAACATTAAGACTAAACGTTCTAAGCCTACTAAAAAAGAAGAACCCGTCATAAAAAGTCCATCTTCAGTATCTCTAGATAAAATGATCACGTTACCGTCGATTGATTTATTAAATCCACCCCAAACGAATCAAGGTAATTTTTCAAGAGAACAGCTTGAAGTTCATGCGCGTAATATTGTTGAGACATTGGAAAGCTTTTCAGTTCGCGGGGTTAAGATAGATAGTTACTACCCTGGGCCAATTATTACCCGTTTTGAATTATTATTACCACCGGGGACTAAGGCCAGTAAAATTACAGGTCTAGCTCAAGATATGGCTAGAAGCATGTGTGTTTCTAGTATTCGTGTGGTTGAGGTTATTCCTGGTAAAACAACGATTGGTATTGAAGTCCCTAATGAAAACCGTGATCTAGTTTCTATTAGTGAAATACTGAATTCTAAAGTATTTAAAGAAGCAAAATCTCCCTTAACGATGGTGCTAGGTAAAACAATTGCAGGTCAGCCATCCGTTGCCGATCTTTCGCGGATGCCACATTTGTTAATTGCAGGAACCACAGGTTCTGGTAAATCAGTTGGTGTCAATGCGATGCTTATCAGCTTGCTCTATAAATCTACACCTGAAGAAGTAAGACTTATATTGATAGATCCTAAAATGCTGGAATTGAGTATTTATGAAGGCATTCCACATCTATTAACACCCGTTGTTACGGATATGGCTGATGCATCGAATAGCCTTCGGTGGGCTGTAGGCGAAATGGAAAGACGTTATGCTTTAATGTCGAACCTTAAAGTAAGAAATATTGCAGGTTACAATGCTAAGGTACAGGCAGCCATAGATAAGGGTGAGCCGATGATCGACCCAACATTTGACCCGACTCAACATGTTGAGGTTAGGCCTGATATTCTAAAACCATTACCTTCTATTGTTATTGTTATCGATGAGTTTGCCGATATGATAATGGTTGTTGGTAAAAAGGTTGAAGAGCTGATCGCACGACTTGCACAAAAGGCACGCGCCTCAGGTATACATTTAATCTTGGCAACCCAAAGACCTTCGGTCGATGTTATTACTGGTCTGATTAAAGCAAACATACCAACACGTATAGCATTTCAAGTTTCTACAAAAATTGATTCACGTACTATTCTTGATCAAGGCGGTGCTGAATCACTCCTTGGACATGGTGATATGCTGTATTTACCACCAGGTACTGGATTACCACAACGTGTTCATGGTGCTTTTGTTGATGACCAAGAAGTAGAAGATGTTGTTGAACATTGGAAACTTCAAGGGGAACCAGAGTACGTAGAAGATGTCATAGTAGAAACGGGATCATCTGATGCGATTCCGGGATTGGAGCCTTTACAAGAATCTGAAACAGACGCACTCTATGATCAAGCAGTAGCGATTGTGACAGAGTCACGTCGTGCCTCAATCTCATATGTGCAACGTCGCCTTAAAGTAGGCTACAATCGCGCAGCATCAATGATCGAAGATATGGAAGCGGCAGGTGTTGTCAGTGCAGTTCAATCAAATGGCACACGCGAAGTTCTAGCACCTCCGCCAGTATAAATTAGAGGTTTCTATGAAAAAGGCAGGACTATTTTTATCGCTTGCGAGCTTAATATTAATGACAACATCAACGTTGACAATGGCCGCACCCGATGAAGCACGGCAACGTTTAAATAATTTCTTTACGGGTGTGACCAGTTTAAAAGGCAGTTTTAGCCAACAGGTCTTTAGTCGCAAAGGCAAAATGATTCAAAGCTCAACGGGTGATATTTCTTTAAGTCGTCCCGGAAAATTTCGGTGGGTATATAAAACACCTGATCCACAGACCATAGTGGGTAATGGTAAGAATATCTGGATTTATGATGAAGACCTAGAGCAGGTCACTATCAAGCCAATGTCGAGTGCTTTGGCATCCGCTCCTATTGCAATTTTAACTAGAAAGCAATCTGCTGATGCACAATTTCATGTTCAACCAATAGCACATAATGCGGCAGGTTTAGACTGGTTTAAGCTGACTCCGCGAAACAAAAGCAAAGACTTTAGGTTTATAGAAATTGGTTTGGATAAACAAGGAATGCGCCAAATGATCATGCATGATCAATTAGGTCAGAAGACCGTTATTCAACTCAATGCTAAAACCAATGTGCCTATTAGTGGCAGCACCTTCTTCTTTAAAATACCACAGGGTGTTGATGTGATTGGTAAAGCGACATAGTCGTTATGCAATCTTGAAAAAAGGGTGGGGGTGCCATTGAGATTGTCTCATTAGCTTCCCCTCTTTAACTCTTCATTAGAAAAAAGAGAGTGCTCTATCAATCTACTTTCTTTAAAAAGTCACCATCTATAATCAGAAGCTTCACGCCATTCTTAGTTACCGAGCGATGTGAACTTAAATCATCTGAGACGATATAAGTCATTCCTGCTGAAAGTAGTGAAGACTCTTTTCCTTCTAGTTCGTTTGTTACTTCACCTTCTAAGCAGTGAACAATGTGACCTTTTTGACACCAATGATCTGCGACATAGCCTGCTGAATACTCAACGATACGTACACGTAAGCCTTCAAATTGTGTTGTTTGCCACGTAGCTAAGCCTGTTTCTCCTTGGTATTCAACCTTAGGGATAGTACTCCAATCAATACTTTGGAATGGAATGTTTTTTGCCATGGATGCTTTTCCTTAAACTAACTAATCAGCTATCAACAAGCTCTTTTAAATATTTAAATAATAGCCGAGATGACTTAGGTGGTTTATTTAGTTGAGCTTCTTTAGAAGCATTTCTTACCAGTTGACGCAGATGTTGACGATCAACATTTTCAAGTTGATTAACTAACTCATTAATTAAATTATCATCACCCGCAATAAGCTTATCTCGCCATTCTTCAATTTGGTGAAATTCTTCATTTTGTTGCTGCTGAGGAAGTGCAATTTGCTTAAGTTGAGTGTTAATTAAATCAACATCTTCTTCGCCTATAATACCGCTAATAAATCGTAACTGTCGTTGTAAGGCTGCTTTTTTTAATCTTTTTGCTAATGTGATTGCTTCGAGCATTCTTTCAGATAGTGTGATTTCAGGTAATCTACTGGGCGCTAATTCAACTAATTGTTTACCTAAACCATGCATTACTTTCAAGTCACGCTTAAGCTTGGTTTTATTAGGACGCTCACTATAGGGTTTACCTGTATGTGGATTGATTTTATCAAGTTGATGTGAATTATCTGTCATGATTTAGGTAAATTTAAAATGGGGTTAAGTAAGGGGTCAAGCATGGTGCTGTCAGTGTGTTCGGGTACAAAACTATTCCACAATCTTTGCATGTCGGAATGATGATGTCTATCAGGATTGCTATTGTAAAAGCTTAACGAGCCAATGTAATCTGAATTTTTATCTATTTTGCTGGTTAATTTTTCTAAGTTATTGTTTTTTAGGATGCGCTTTAATTGGTCTGCAACAGGTTTTCCTGTTTCTAATATTTCAATTTCATCGCCTGTTATTTTACGAATCGCTGGTAGTAAAAAAGGATAATGAGTGCAACCTAAAATCAATGCATCCACTCCCTGTTCTAATAAAGGAAGGATATATTTTTCTAAAAGCCGATCAGTTGTTGGATCAGAAAGTTTACACGTTTCAACTTGTTCGACAAGACCAGGGCAGGCTTGCGCGAGAACTTTTTTATTATGTGCATAACGTTCAGTTAAACCAAGTAGACGTTCACTACTGATAGTTCGTTGTGTCGCAAGTACACCAATGATGCCATTCTTACTTAATTGAGCGGCAGGTTTAATCGCTGGCTCTAAACCGATAATGGGAATATCAAGAGTGTTTCGAAGTTGGTTTGCTGCTTCTGCTGTTGCGGTGTTGCATGCGATAACAATTGCTTTTACATCTTTTTGAACTAGAAAATCAGCAATAAACTGAGACCTTTTACGAACATAATCAGCACTATTATCACCATAAGGAGCATGCGCTGAATCAGCCACATAAATGAAGTCTTCATCGGGTAATAAGTGGCGAATCTCATTTAATACGGTAAGTCCACCAAGACCTGAGTCAAATATGCCAATGGGTTTATCCATTTATTGTTAGATTTATAAGAGCTTTAAGTAAGAGAAGTACCATATTTAACTATATGGCACCCCCCCCTTTTTTGCATAATTGTAACAACCATAGGTCTGCTATCGACTACGCACATAATTAATCATCGCATTATACTTAGCCGTACGTGTACCGGCTTTTTCTAGCATAGGAAAGTAATTACGATCATCAATGGCAGCAATGCCGTTAAAGTGCATTAACATATCACCACCAGCCCGATTCCAGGCACGTAGATACTTGCTGTATGCCGCGCCCATTTGTGGGTGGCGGTTAGCGTTTTTAAACAGTGTGAATATTTTAGGGTCATGGATTACATGAGGGCGATCAACACGAAGTAAATGCTGTCCACCTTCATACGCCAGTAGCTTTAAACCATATTTACGGGTAATCGCGATATTCTTTTTGACCCGTTCTTCAATGGCATTTTCAATCGAACCACCTTGTACTTTGTCTTTAGCCAAACCACCGTGCATGATTTCTTTAAAAAGCTGGCTAACCCCAGCATTGCCTTGATGTGCCCAACGCTTAACTAAGGGACGGTTTTCAATGCGCGCAATATAGTCACCAAAATAAGGGGCAACTGCATAGGCATCAAATGACTTGTAACAATTACCACCAGCCAATGGGCAAGTTAATAATTCTTCGGCCATTTTTGGTGCAGAACCATAAGCAGAAACAACACATATGGCACGATTACCAAGGTGACGTTTAAAGATGCCACACATTTCTTTTGAACGTTTAGCATTATAATTAAGAGCTAGGAATAAGCGGCGAGTGCCAGGGTTTTTAATCTCTAGTTTGCCTCGAGGCCATAACTTTAAACCCTGTCGAGACGCATAATGAGTCGCAGGGTACATGGAGTTCCAAACTTCATTTGAGTATTCAACATAGACTTTGTGTCCCGGTCTTAAACGTTGTTTTACCGTTCTAGCAAAGTTATTCATAAAGTCATCTGTTGCCATATGTGGCATCGAAAACCAAGGGTCAGTCTGGGTATCATTGGCAAGGTCAACCATGGTTTCTACAGGCATGCCTGCATTATGGTTATAAAAAGCTGATCTAGGAGTGGCACGATCACGCCAGTTTGCTAATTTGGTTAGCTTGGTATTTTGCCAAGGCATAAAACGAATAGAATTAAATGCGCGAGCTGTTTGTAAGTATTCCTGATTAAATGTTTGACGCGTATAGGTTTTGGCGTACTTATTTGGAATGACTTTAATATCACGAATATGGTTACGCGGATTAATACGCGTAATATGTAAACGTAATTTACGTTTTGCGGTGCGTAAGTTGAAATCTATACGTCCTGGAATTTGTCGAATAATTTCTACATCACCATGAACAGTAATATCACCGTCACCTTGATAGGTCACGAAGTGACGACCGACTGGGAAGTTTGCAGGCATATCCCAGATAGCATTGATTGATGTGAAAATAGGGCGTTCACCACGAGCAGGCAGCCGTGTTGGCCAGCCGTTGGCATCCACAGAGACTTTATCTGTTTCTTTAGTGTTAAATGATTTTTTACGAGAACAGCCTGGGTCAATTGGGCGATTGCGTTGCCAATCAAATTCACAGGATGTAATCCATCCGCGGGAAATTTTAAATATATCAATAAAGGGGTTTGAAGAACTTAAGTGATGCAGACCACTGGTGTTATAACCTAATTTATGTCCCGGAACTGCCTGTGCAGTGGTAGAAATTGAGACTAAAGCTGTTATAAACAAAGCGCTTAGGGTATGGCTAAGGGTATGATTTATTAACTTCCTTGTTAACTTCATATTTTTATCCTGTATTGATTCTATTTTTAGAAAAGCGGGTGTATTGTAAAATTAAGACAATGTAAAAAGTAATGTGTTTCAATTAAACATCATTAATTTTTCGAATACCTAATTGTATAGATTTTAACCTTTTTGTTAAAAACTTGCACTTAAATATCACACTGAAAACTCACAATTTAATGGTTATCGCATTGGATCCTGCTATAGCTTTATCTTTCGCTGCTTCAGTGCTTTTATCTCTAGCTAGAACAACACCCATTCGGCGCTCTCCATCAACTTCTGGTTTACCAAATAAGCGAATTTGCGTGTCTGCAGATTGTAATGCCTGTTCGATATTTTCAAATGAAACCCGTTTAGACTTTCCTTCAACCAAAATAACACTACTGGCAGAGGGCCCGTGAAAGTGAATATTGGGAATAGGTAGCCCAAGTATTGCACGCGCATGTAAAGCAAACTGCGATAGATCTTGTGAAATCATCGTGACCATTCCTGTGTCATGTGGTCGTGGTGATACTTCACTGAATATAACCTCATCACCCTTAATAAAGAGCTCCACACCAAAAATACCACGACCACCGAGTGCATCAGTCACTTTCTTGGCAATCTCGCGAGATTTTTCAAGTGCTGAGTCTGTCATTTGTTGCGGTTGCCATGACTGTCTGTAATCACCATTTACTTGCAGGTGTCCAATCGGTTCACAGAAACTGGTAACGATTGAATCGCCCTGTTGATGGCGTACCGTGAGCTGGGTGATTTCGTAGTCAAAATCTACAAAGCCCTCAATAATAACTTTACCCGCACCTGTGCGACCGCCTTCTTGTGCATACGCCCAAGATTTTTCAATATCTGCTTCTGTTTTGATAGTACTTTGTCCTTTGCCTGATGAGCTCATAATGGGCTTGATCACGCAAGGGATACCAATTTCTTTTACTGCATCATCAAACTCTTGTTTGGTTTCTGCAAATTTAAAAGGTGAGGTTTTAATGCCGAGTTCTTCAGCAGCTAATCTACGAATCCCTTCACGATTCATTGTCAGCTTTGCAGCATTAGCGGTAGGAATGACATGAAAACCTTCATTCTCCAGTTCAACTAAAGTTTCAGTTGCGATAGCTTCAATCTCTGGAACAATATAATCTGGTTTTTCAAGTTCAATAACGTTACGAAGTGCCGCACCATCAGTCATTGAAAGTGAATGGCTACGATGGGCTACCTGCATGGCGGGTGAGTCTGGATAACGGTCAACAACAATAACTTCTGCGCCAAGGCGTTGTAATTCAATAACGACTTCTTTACCAAGCTCGCCGCCGCCACAAAAGAGTACACGTGTTGCAGTGGGAGATAGAGGAGTTCCTAGAGATATTTTCATTTGTATAAGCTCTTATTTAGCATAGAGAAATATTAACCATAAAGACAAAGATAAGCCGTTTCTTCTTTAATACTAACATCGAATGAGCTATTCGCAGCGACATCAAATGATTCACCTGCCTTGTAGGTTTGTGCTTCATCTGCGTCAGGAAATTTAATAGTCATTGCGCCAGAGACAACGGTCATTTTTTCTTTTTCACCTGTATTAAAAACATAATCACCTTTTGCCATTACGCCAACGGTTGCTGGTAATGTTGCCGTTTGGAATGCGACAGATTTAACGTTGCCATCAAAGTATTCATTTGTTTCGAACATAGATCTTACCCATTAAAAAATAGAATAGAGTGTAGCAGATAGATTCAATCTAAATCCATACTTTGAACAGCGAGATAGAGTGCTTTTTGCTGCACAAAACTTGCATAAACTCACCATTAAGAATGCATTTAATATTGTTGTAATAGCAACATGAAAAAGACATTTACGCTGTTATTATCACTATTCATTATTGGTTTCATAATTCCTGAAGACCATCGAATGCCGGTTAAAGATGCAACCGTGAATGACTGGAATTCTAAATCTTTTTGGTATTACCCTTGGGGAAATAACCGTGTTCATAAAGGCATCGATATTTTTGCAGAACAAGGCACAGCAGTCACAGCACCCACAGATGGCTTTGTGTTGTTTATGGGGGAAAATGCATTAGGAGGCAACGTCGTTTATATGATAGGTCCAAAATGGCGTTTTCATTATTTCGCTCATTTACAAGCGAATAATAATAAACGTTTTGGCTTTGTGAGCGTAGGAAGCGTGCTTGGGTATGTCGGAACATCTGGCAATGCTAAGGGCAAATCACCCCACCTTCATTACTCGATAAAAAGTATCTTCCCTAGATTATGGAAGTACGATTCAAGCAAGGTCTACAGTTGGAATCGTTTGTTCTATGTTGACCCTAGTCATTATTTAATAGCAGGGAACTAAGCATGAATTTGAAATTAAAATGGAGTCTACTTGTTATTCTCAATACGCTGTCGTCATTGTATCTTGGGCATAAATTTTTCATGTCGATTTCAGGTGCTTTAGGTGTCGCCTTCGGGATAATGACATTTATCTTTATATATTTCACCCTAGATAGTTATCTAAAACGGAACAATCAACCCGAATGGAGAAAGTCATTACTGATTGGGGTTTCTGTTTGTGCTTTAACACAACTCAGCCCCTTAGTTATGGTTACTGGATTATATTCTATGGTTGCAAGCAATGAATTACTGAATATGTTTGGTTTATCACCAAGGAATATGATTTTTATTACGGTTTATAATGCCACCATTATTGATGGTATATTACTCTCTGTCATCGTTGCGTCAGTAACATTGCTCAGCAGATTTGGATTAACTCTTAACAAGAAGTTTGGAAATAATGAATAAAAAAATACTTGTAGTTGATGATGACCCACATATCCGTGAGGTCATCAGTTTTGCACTTGAAAAAGCAGAGATGTCTGTGACTCTTGCTAATGATGGCAAGCAGGCTTTAACATCCTTTTTAAAAACACCCTGTGATTTAATTATATTGGATATCAATATGCCAGAGATGGACGGTCTGGAATGCTGCCGAGAAATTCGTAAGTCCTCGGATGTACCGATCTTATTTTTATCCTCCCGCGATGATGAAATTGATCGTATTTTAGGTCTTGAGATTGGTGGTGATGATTATGTTACCAAACCTTTTAGTCCTCGTGAGTTAGTGGCGCGAATCAATGTCATCTTAAAAAGAACCCAAAACAATCATGCCACTAGCGTTAATACTAATGACACAAAGTTAACACATGGGAAACTGGTGCTGGATACAGAAGAACACGCAATTTGGTGGGATGGCCAGAATGTGTCGCTTACAGCAACCGAATTTGCGATGTTGGTACAGTTTTTAAAACAACCTAAACGGGTATTTAGTCGTGACCTGATTATGGATGGTGCTTATCAATTCAATATTCATGTCAGTGACCGCACCATTGATAGCCATATCCGTCACATTAGGCATAAATTTTCAGAGGTCGGTTGCCCCAAAATTATTGAGACACAACATGGAGTTGGCTATAAACTAAGTGCCTGTAGCTAATATGAAAATAGACGCGAGGCAACGCATTAATAAACTTTTCCGCTTAAGAACAATATTACTCATGGTAGTGCTATCAGTACTACTTCTACCTTTGGCGAGCCTGTATTTTTTTCGGTTCTATGAAAATGTCTTAGTCCAGAAAACCGAAGTCGAACTTATCACACAATCTGCCGTTTTCTCCTCTATTTATCGTGAGCTTATTGGTGAAAACACGATGCTTAAAGAGGGGGTTTATACCCCGGTATTTCCGCAATTAGATCTATCCAAGCAAGATGTATTATCACCACGCCCCGATGCTGAGTTTAGCTTTGCCTATAATCAAACCATCGGTTATCCAGCCGCACAGCTGGCGGGTAGGAGTATGCAAAACATACTCACCAATACACAAAGAGTCACATTAGCGGGCATGCGTATTCTTGATCGCAATGGAGTCGTCGTCGCTGGTGGCGGTGAGTTAAATATGTCATTAGGGCATATTAAAGAAGTACAACAAGCATTGAATGGACAATACAGCTCAGTGTTGCGAATGCGTATTTCTGATGAGCCGCCTCCTTCTATAGCTTCTTTAAGTCGTGGAACAGGCATCCGCGTTTTCACTGCCTATCCCATTATGAATCAAGGGAAGGTCTATGGTGTGGTATATCTTTCACGTACACCACAAAATATATTGAAGCATCTCTACAGCATTAAAGAAAGAGTGATTTTTATTTCTTTGTTAATGCTTGGTTTAACGGGTCTGATAGTACTATTTATTTCATCACGTCTTTCACGACCGATACGTGAATTAATTGAGCAGACTCAAAAAGTCACCAGTGGTGAGATTGAAACCGTTGAAGTATTAAAGCAGCCAGGAACCTATGAGTTGGCTAAACTTTCAAATAGCTTTGCTGAGATGTCACATACACTGCATGAACGTTCTCAATATATCCAACAGTTCGCCTCGCATGTATCGCATGAATTTAAAACCCCTTTAACCTCAATGCAAGGTTCACTGGAATTATTATTAGATCATCATGATGAAATGCCAGAAGAACAAAAGCAACGTTTCTTACACAACTTACAAGCAGACACAGAACGATTAAAAAATTTAGTGAATCGCTTATTAGAACAGGCTAGGGCAGATTCGCTGCAAGTCTCAGATAACTCTACAAGTTTACTGGATAACATCAACGTTATTAAGTCTCGATATTCTGATGAAAAAATTTGCTTTGAATATACTGAGAAAGACCTAGAACATCAGGTAAAAATCAGTGCTAATGCACTACGAAGTGTTTTGAGTAATTTAACGGATAATAGTTTACAACACGGTGCGGATAAAGTTTCTATTAATATTAAAGCCACAGAAAGTCACTTAAAACTCTATTTTCATGATAATGGCTCGGGTATTTCTGATGCCAACAAGAAAAGAATTTTCACGCCATTTTTTACCACAAAAAGAGAAACAGGCGGGACAGGCTTAGGTCTTGGTATTATCGAATCACTGTTAAAAGCCTCGAATGCAACAATCAAATTTAAAGAAAGTGAGTCAGGCGCCTTATTTGTGATTACGCTAGAATTAATGCAGTGAGACCTCAGTACAACTTAGTAGATGAGTAAATTTTTCTTTCGCCCTTGAGTTATGCTGAAGTCTCACAGCCAGATTAGCTTTCCCGTTGTACTGAAACTTTAGGAAGACCATCTGCGGATATTTCTACCGTCATCACGATAGGTTGACAACACACTTCGCAATCTTCAATGTATTCCTGAGAGGTGACCGAGCAATCCGTGGTTATTTCTATCATTTCCCAGCAGTAGGGGCATTGAATTGTTGCTGGCTCTAATCCGTTCATGTTTTCAAGTATAGTTGAAAGAGCATAAAATAGAAGTGATCACAATCTTGTAAAAAGGGTGGGGGTGCCATATCTAAGAAAATGGACATCCATCAAATATGGGTAGTAAAACACTGATAAACGCTTGTTTTTAAAGATCAAATGATGGGTGTCATAATTCTTCGATTGGCGTGTTGTTATGTGCTATTTGTTTTTTTTACTTTAATAGCTCCCTCTCTAAGCCTTTTCCCTAGCCATGTTAACACCAAAGGGTAAGGTCTTCGATAAGTTAAGAATGCTCCAACTACGCCAAATATAATTGCTATGACAACCCAAAAGCTACTGTTCGCAAGTAAACTTTTAGTTCCGTACATTTCTACATTAACATTAGAGAGCATTGCTCCTCCAAGTAAGCCAACTACCAAAAACATGATGAAATTCATTAATATTGGAGTTACAGAAAATGGTTGTTCTACAATTCCTTTTTTTGCTAGTGTTGTAGCTATTTGTTCATGTTTAGACAATTTGTGGCTGTACCTTCTGCTTCTAAGAGATTTTAAGAAGGTGGAGATGACAATTTTCTTATTACTATATTTATCAAAATTAATGATAAAATCTGCCTCTTGAGGAGATATATTCTCTAGGGTTTTTACTAATAAATCAGTATCAACATCGCCTTTAGCTATTTTTTTAAGAATAGAATCCCATAGTAAAAACAACTTTTCATCTTCAATTTCACAACTAGATGCTAATTCAACTGCAGTATGAATTTTTTCTATCTTTACCAAATTTTCTGGTTTTTCTTCAATTTCCGTAATTAAACCTTCAATTTCTTTTTTGTTTTCTTCCCCTAGCTTCATTTTTCTTTTATTTTTTATATAGCTTTTAATTTTTGAGATTCCTTTTTCTTCAAGGTTCGCTATTTCTCTAGTTATAGGATAGAGGAGGGTTCCTAATGATTGGCTTATTGTAGTTTTAGTGATTTCCTTTTCTATTAAATCAGTTAAATCTGAGCTGTCATCTGTTTTATCTGACATGGCTTCCTCAATTGGTTTTATTTTTAAAAAGTATTGATTCTACATTAGTTTAGAGTAGGTGATTATTATGATTAAGATAATAGCCTCGCAGATGAAAAAGGACATCCATTAAATATTGGTAGTAAAATACCGATAAATGGCTTGTTTTTAAAGATCCATTTTTCATATTTAGCTAAATACACCTTATATTATATTCACTCGGCGAATTTCAAAGTTTTCATTTTTTTGCTTAACTATCTATTGA
>CAZWEA010000045.1:0-21780 GCA_964632635.1 uncultured Cocleimonas sp.
ATTTAAAGAGCCTTTGCATGAGTCAATGTCGAAAGAAATATCGGAACATTGCTAACGGTTTTTGTTGATATCAAACCTCCATTCACAACCACCTATCCCTTTGTCATACAATTCACTAATAAGTGGCAAAAAAAGAAACAATGTGCTCTTATACATAGAGACCTCAGCATAGCTCAGGTCTCAGACTTAAAAAAAGAAGGCAATGAATGAAAAGTTCCTATATTAGTTTAACTGTGTTTCTCACGTTAATGATTACTGCTTGTGGTAGTGGCAGCTCCTCTGATAACAATATTAAACCTATCGTTACAGAAAATCCTATTAATAATAACAACCCTGATGAGAGTGTTGATCCTGCAGACGATTCAGATTCAGATTCAGATAACAATGAAGATACCGTTGATGACTCTGAAATTACGGATAATACTGCTAATGACATTGTGGCAGATATTAGTGAAGTCACAGCTCAAGGAGACCCTAATAATTATACCTTCTTTGTTAGCATCACCAGTGATGAGACGGGTTGTGAACAATATGCAGATTGGTGGGAAGTTCTAGACAATGAGGGTAAGTTGATTTATCGAAGGATTCTTGGGCATTCACACGTAGCGGAACAGCCGTTTACCCGCAACGGTAATCCTGTGAACATTGGTGCTGATGAGCTTATATTTATTCGTGCTCATATGAGTAATATAGGATATTCTGGTGATCTATTCTCAGGTAGTGTTAATAGTGGGTTTCTAAAAGCGATTAATCCACCTATATTTCCACAAGGTATCGATGAACAACAACCTCTACCAACTAACTGTGCTTTTTAATGGTGTATCATAAATATATGATTAGAAATTCAATAGCCACGGCAATCTTCAAAAAAAGGGGGGGGTGCCATTATACTATCTGTGCAGATTCACCCCACATTTATCAAAATTAATGAATACTCCACAAACACATTTAGGCAGTTATCAACAAGCCATTCGCCTTTTCTGGCGTGAGCTTTATGCCACAGGTGGAAAAACATTATACAGCTTACAACAATTTGGCCCGTCTAAACCCGACTGGATTAATATTGAGCATATCTTCCCGATGGCTTGGGTGGTCAATGAGCTTGATTGCGTTGATCGTCGAGACTGTCGCCATACGTCTACAAAATTTAATTATATCGAATCAGATTTACATAATTTATATCCCAGTCGCAGAGACTTAAATATGTTACGTGGCAGTCACCGTTTTGGTGTTGTCAAAGGTGAAATTCGTGCATTTGGTTCTTATAATTTTAAAGTCGACAAGAAAAGACGCATTATTGAACCAGCACCTGCGAGCCAAGGCGAAGTGGCGCGTGCGATGTTTCATATGTCGATGACTTATAAACTCAAGATTTTCACTCGCCAAGCAAAGACCCTAGCCTATTGGAATAAGCTTGATCAACCCAGTAAAGAAGAGAAGCGCCGTAATGATTTAATTGAAGAATTACAAGGAACGCGAAACTATTTTATTGATCATCCAGAAGAAATAGAAGCTCTAGATGTCATTCGAAAGAGTTAATATCTAGTTGATACAACCTTCAATACTGTTTTCCTTACCGCATTAGCTCTCTACAATAGAAAAACCTTTCATTATTCTGTATTATTCCCTGCAAAATTAGTAACAGACTTAAAGGGCTTATTATCATGAGAAAAGGAATCATTCTAGCCGGTGGAAGCGGCACACGTTTACACCCATTAACACAGGTTGTTAGTAAACAGTTAATGCCTGTTTATGACAAACCTATGATTTATTATCCTTTGACGGTTTTAATGTTATCGGGTATCCGTGATATTCTTATTATTACCACCCCTCATGATAGCGACCAATTTCAAAAACAATTAGGCGATGGTTCTCAATGGGGTCTGAATATTCAATATGAAGTTCAGCCTAATCCAGAAGGCCTAGCTCAAGCATTTATAATCGGTCGCGAGTTTGTCGGTCAAGACTCTGTTACATTAATTCTTGGTGATAATATTTACTATGGTGAGGGCTTATCTGAAAGACTCTTAAAACTCGCTAAGAAAGACTCAGGTGCCACCGTATTTGGTTATTATGTCAGAGACCCAGAGCGTTATGGTGTGGTTGATTTTGATAAAAATGGCATCGCACTTAGTATCGAAGAAAAACCCAAAAATCCTAAATCAAATTATGCAGTAACAGGGCTTTATTTCTATGACAACGATGTCTTGGATATTGCCAAAGATATCAAACCTTCTCCACGAGGTGAGCTTGAAATCACCGATGTTAATCGTGTTTATCTTGAGCAAAATACTTTAACCGTAGAAATGCTAAAGCGTGGAACAGCATGGTTAGACACAGGCACTCATGCATCATTATTGGATGCCGCAAATTATATCCGTGTTATTGAAGAACGACAGGGTTTGAAAATTGCCTGCCCTGAAGAAGTTGCTTGGTATATGAACTATATCTCTACTGAAGAACTACTAAGGCTCGCCAAACCATTACAAAAAAGTGGTTATGGTCAATACCTTATCGATATCGTTAATGCAGGACTACATGATCAATGACCCAAGATAGCAAACAATTAACCTGCAGAATCTGTAAAAACGATGAGCATAATACGATATATAATGTTCGTGAGATGATGCTAGGTCTGCGTGATCTACATGAATACTTTGAGTGTGTAGATTGTGGCTGCTTACAAATCTCAAATATTCCTGACAATATTCAAGAGTATTACCCCAGTGAGGATTACTACTCATATAACAGCATTAAGTCCCCGACTGGAATTAAGGGTTGTTTAAGTAAAAAGCGTGATAGGTTTGCGGCAACAGGTAAAGGCATTGTGGGTAAGTTGATGCAACGCATTCAGCCACATGACAAACTCCCTTCTCTGCGCCATGCAAATGTAACTTTAGATTCTAAAATTCTTGATGTGGGTTGTGGTGCAGGTCACCTATTGCACTCAATGCAAGAGGCAGGATTCAAACACTTATTGGGTATTGATCCTTTTAATCAAGAAGACATTAAATATGACAACGGCTTAACTATTGTTAAAAACTCGATTCAGGATCTTCCACAAGTAGACACACAAATAGATTCAAATTCAGGCATCAAAAATGGCTGGGACTTGATTATGTTCAATCACTCTTTTGAGCATGTTTTTGAACAACATGAAGTGTTAACTAAAGCCTACGCTCTATTAAAGCCCGGTGGCGTTTGTATGATTCGCGTCCCAACTGTTACATCTTGGGCATGGCGAACCTATGCAGAAAATTGGGTTCAGCTTGATGCACCCCGTCATTTTTTCTTACATTCATTAAAAAGCATGCATACCCTATCAGAACAGATCGGGTTTAGTTTAGAAAATGTAGTTTATGATTCTTTTGCGTTTCAACGTTGGGGAAGTGAACAATACCAAAAAGATATTGCATTAAGTGATGAGAATTCCTACGCTGTAAACCCTGAGAAATCGATGTTTAGCAAAGCAGACATTGAAGAATACACGCAACACAGCAAAGAATTAAATGACTCCAAATCAGGTGATCAAGCTGCCTTTTACCTTAGAAAACCAAGCTAAAAGCAGCGATAATAATGACAAAAAAAGTACTCGCTATCGCCTCTCCTGGAGGACATTGGATTCAACTTAATAAAATTTGTAATCCCCTAGAACAACAATTCAACGTTGTTTATGTCACGCCTGCAGCGCAATATTCAAGTAATGAAAAGTCTCGGAAAGTACTCTCCATTACAGATGCTAGCGCAACCAGTAAGCACAAGTTGATACCACTTGCCTTACAGTTACTTTGGATATTTATTAAAGAGCGCCCTACTGCGATTATTTCAACCGGTGCTGCCCCTGGCGCAATTGCTTTTTTACTCGCTAAGTTTTTACCGATTAAAACCATTTGGGTTGATAGTATTGCAAATACGACTGAGCTATCACGCTCGGCGCGTATGGTTAAAAAACACGCTAGCCTCATTATTACGCAATGGGAATCACTTCAAGAAGAAGGTTCTGTTGTCTATAAAGGTTCGATCTTATGATCTTTGTAGCAGTAGGTACTCAATTCTCATTTGATCGTTTAATTCAATATATGGACGAATGGCAAATCTCTGAAAACAACAGCAATAAAGAACAGGTGATTGCTCAAATTAGTGATGGAGAATACATTCCTAAAAACTGTGAGTTTCATCCATTTATGAATGGCGAGCAATACAATGACAATATAAAGAATGCTTCTGTGTTTGTCTCACATGCAGGCATGGGTAATATTATTAGTGCTCGTGAGCACCAAACCCCAATCATTGTACTTAACAGGCAATTCAAATTAGGCGAGCATCGTAATGATCATCAAGCAGATGGTTTAAAGTGGATGGCTAAGTTAGAGGGAGTTTATCCCGCTTCAACACAACAAGAATTGTATCAACATCTTGAGCATATTGATCAGCTCAAAGTAGCGAAGTCTGCTGAAGTTGGTAATCAACAGTTAACTAACTGTATTGCTGATTTTATCAACTCCGATATTAGTCGTGGTAAGGGTTGATTATGCTTCAAAGAATTCTAAAAAACCCATTATTGATACAAAGCCTATTGTCTCTAATCGCCCGTTTTACGGGTGTGGCACTTAATTTTGCAGTGATTTTGCTTATTACTAATTACCTCCCTAAATCATCTGCGGGTGATATTCTATTATTAATGGTTTTTGTAACAGGCGTTGCACTTATTAGCCGCTTGGGAATAGATCAATTACTCATGAAAGAAGTTGCTAGCGCTCATGAAGATGATTTGGTTTTTCGCAAAAGTTTTTTAACCGTAAGTTATAAAGCGGTACTGATTCTATCCTTTGTCTTTATGTCAATATGGTTAATTGCTAGTCCTTATATCCAGTCTTCTTTTTTCCAGAATGGTGAACAAACGACGATTACAACCACTCTTTTAATGCTGGCAAGCTTAGGCGTATTATTTTTTAACCTCGTTATTTTAAATAGCACCTATTTGAAAGCAATTAAAAAAACAGTCATTGGAATTTTGGGACAAAATGCACTCACAGCAGTAACGTTCCTATCCTTAATCATCATATTTTGGAAATACTTCAGCAATAATCAACATACCGTTGTACTTTATGTCGTGTCCTTAATTTTAGCTGGAATTCTGGCCGTTTTTATCACTAAAAAATATGCAACGAACACCTCTGAAATAACACTTAAATCAGAAACTTCCAATGATATTCCAAATATTATTGGAATCATTAAACGCTCATTACCACTAGCTCCTGTGTCTATTATTTCCTTTCTAATGATATTTACAGACACCATTATGGTTGGTTGGTATTTACTTAATGAACAGGTAGCTGAATACAGCGTTGCCTCTAAAATCTCCTATATTATTTTGTTTTTCTTACAGGCGATGGAAGCTGTAATTTATCCGCGCTTATTAAATATGTATCAACATAATCAGACTCAGTTACGCTCTTTTTTCTGGCAGTCGACTGCTTTAGTCATCACTGTCGTACTGACAATCACTTTAATCATGTATTTTTTATCAGACTGGATTCTAATCGCTTTTGGTGATGAATATATTATTGCCAAAGAAGCTTTGGGTTTATTATTACTTGCGCAATTATTTAGAGCAGCAAGTATTACCTTTTCTTTTATGTTTATCATTCGTGAAAAAGTGAAATATTTAAATATAATTTTAGTTATCGCATTTCTTAGTAATATTATTTTCAATGTGATATTGATCAAGCTTTATGGAATTAATGGCGCTGCCTTAGCGACTTTAATTGCTAATGCAACCTTACTACTACTGGTTTTAGTTTTGTTCTATACAAAAAAATTATTACAAATTACTGAAAAAGGAGAAATGGTATGATCATTCGCATACTGGCTCTACTTTTTGTTTTATCTATTTTTGTACCTGTTGAGTTTCATTATCTTGTAGGTTCATTACGTTTAGAATCCTACCGTGTGGTGCTTGCGCTAGTGCTAATTTATGCCTTTGTAAACATCAGGCAGGTTTTAAAACAAGCTGATTTAATCGATATTTTATTATTTTTCTTTGTGCTGCTTGCCTCCGCCAGTCTTATTTACAATCATGGTTTACAAAAAGGTATTGAGTCTTCAGGTATATTAATAATAGAAATACTGGGGGCTTTTTATCTAGCTCGATTATTTGTCACCACCCCTAAAAGTTACTATCAAGTTAATATGTGGTTCGTAACTATATTGGCTTTTTTACTCATTTTTTCATTATACGAAGCATTTGCACGAGACCGAATCCTTCATCAATGGGCAAAGGCTATAACAGGGCACGATGCCTTAGACTATCGACTCTATACACATTACTACATACGTCTCGGTATTATGCGGACTACCAACTTATTCTCACATCCTATTTTATATGGCACAATCGGGGCTATTTTCTTACCCTTTATTGTCCTGCTGACAATCTATAAGTTCAACCTAAGTAATACCTTAAAGGCGATAGCTGTATTTATTGGTATCATTACTACTCTTTCTTCAGCACCACTATTATCTATAATTTTTCAATCTATGACGGCTGTTTTAGTACGCTTTTGGTCTGGTGCAAAACTCTTTTGGTACGGCATTGCTGGTCTTGTTTTATCGACTATGATTCTGATTGAAGCTTTCTCTAATCGTGGTGTATTCAAACTGATCGTGTCGCATATGACGTTCAATGCAAATACTGGTTATTACCGACTACTACAGTGGCAATATACAATGGATGATATTGCTGATCACCCACTATTTGGCATAGGACTACATGACTGGACGCGCCCAAGCTGGCTGAATAATAGTATTGATAGTTTCTGGTTATTGATGACTCTACAGCATGGCTTAATTGCCAGTTTCATATTATTCTTTCTTTGTTTATATGCTGTCTTTCATATACTTAACCAAATCCATAAGCATCACGTGGCAAGTCAGTGGATGATAAAGTCATGGATTTTAGCCTTTATGTCGTTAATTTTAATTGGCTTTACCGTAGATTTCTTCGGTAAAATCCAACCTATGTTTTTCTTTGTTTTAGGTGCCATTGGCTGGGCAAAAACCTACCCTAGTCTGAATATTATTCTCAATAAAATGACTTTACGTTATAAACGTAAATCTAAATTAGTAATAGAATAATGAAGTAGAAGATCAGAATATGAGACTACGATTTATAGATCAAAAAACATTCATGGTGTTAGTCCACACCAGAAATAAAATTCTAGAAATACGAAGTTGGTACTTCCGAACTGTATATGGAATGGATGTTGCTAGAGATGCGCGTATCTCATTCAAGGCACGTCTCGATAAAACCAATCCAAGGGGTTTGAGCATAGGCTCTAAAACCTTAGTGGCTTTTGATGCCATCTTATTAGCCCATGACTATGCCTCTAGACGGCATGATGCCAAAACAGTCATCGGTACCCATTGCTTCATTGGTTGTGGATCTTTAATTTTACCTAATATCACTATTGGAAATCATGTTATTGTTGCGGCTGGAAGCGTTGTCACAAAAGATGTACCATCCAACTGTATTGTTGCGGGAAATCCTGCGAAAATAATTAAATCAGATATAGAAACTATTGAATACGGCATGCTCAGTGAGAACTATTTAGCAAGCCAAAATGAATTAAAGGTTATAGATAAACATTCTAAAAATGAAGCAGCTTGATATTATACTGGTTTCATATAACACCGCTGAATATACCAAACGAGCAATTCAGTCTGTATATGATGAAACATCAAAAACTACTTTCAACCTCATTATGGTTGATAACGATTCTAGCGATAATTCTGTAGAACTTATTGCTAAACAATTTCCTGATGTGGAAATAATTCAAAGTGGTGCAAATATAGGGTTTGCCGCAGGTGTTAATCTAGGCGCTAATGCGGGAAATAGTGAATATGTGCTATTGCTAAATCCTGATACTGTAATTTTAGATGCTGCCATCGACAACTTAATGCAGTTTGCCCAGAATAATCCACAATCTGGTATTTGGGGTGGTGTCACATTAAATAATGATTTAAGTCTTAATCCAAACAATGCTCGTGCTAGATTAACCTTTAAAACACTGTTATTTAGTGCCGTAGGTCTTAGCAAGGCATTTAATAAAAGTTGTTATTTTAATCATGACAATTACGGCTGCTGGGATAGAAAATCTGAACGAGAAGTAGATGTTGTAACGGGTTGTTTTTTCTTATCGCCAAGAACATTGTGGACAGAGTTAAAGGGTCTTGACGAAACTTTCTTTATGTATGCTGAAGAGGCCGATTACTGTATTCGAGCCATCAAAAAAGGGTATCAACCTAAGGTCACTCCCGATGCTAGAATCATTCATCATGGTGGCGTTAGTGAAACTAATCTCTCTGGTAAAATGCTCAAACTATTGAAGGGCAAAGCCGAGCTTATTAATAAACATGCAAAGAGTTGGCAAATCCCTATTCACAAAGGCTTATTAAAACTGCACGTCTTTAATAAACTCGTCTCTTTGAAACTGATTTCCATCATTAAAAAAGAAAAAAAACCTACTTATGAAGAGTGGAAAATTGTTTACAGTCAACGTAAACAGTGGCTTAAAGGCTATAGATAAAGCAAAGGGAAACTATTCATGGCAACGATTATTGTACCCGCTCATAATGAAGCAAGTGTTATTGAGGACTGCCTCAACAGTATTGTTAATCAAACTGGTATTGACCATGTAATAGTCGCTTGCAATGGTTGCTCTGATGACACAGTAGAAATTGTTAAAAGTAAATTTCCAAATACTATCTGTCTGGATATTGAAAAGCCCTCTAAAACCAATGCATTAAATGTCGCTGAAGCAAAAGCAAAAGAGTTAGGTATCAGCTATCCGATATTTTACATTGATGCTGATACTCAAATAAGTCCCAATGCGATTAAGCATATCTCAGACTCAATGCACAACAGTAACATCTTACTCTCAGCACCCACCCCGAAAATTGATACTAGCCAATCATCATGGTTAGTTAAAACCTATTATAAGGTTTGGTTAAAGCTTCCTTATATTAAAGAAGGTGTGATTGCGACCTGTAGTTTTATTGTCAGTGAAGAAGGCCGTAAACGATTTGATGTTTTTGCGGATGTCATAGGTGATGATGGTTTTATCCGCTGTCATTTTAAAAACAAAGAAATTGCAAATATCAAAGGTGCAGAAATTTATATTCGTGCCCCTAAAAATATTTATTCTTTAATTAAAATTAAAACAAGAGCACGTCTTGGCAATATGGAATTAATAGAGCGTAATAAATGCCCTATTCAAGAAGCTAAGAGCTATGGCAACGTGATGCGTTCTAAGCTTCTAAGTAAAGATTTTTTTGCTACAAGTATCTACATTGCCATTGCACTAGTGATTCGAGTCAGAGCTTCTGCCCAATTTAAAAAAATCTCTACTTATCAATGGGAAACTGATGACTCCTCAAGATAAACCTACCAGTATTTAAGATAAAACAGCTGAAAAAAAGTGTAAATAGTTATATAATATGTTTAAGAAAAATTGGCTTGCACCAAACGGGATACTAAAACTTTGGACGATAAACACATTAGCTCTGAGCTTATTTATAGAACTGTGGATATTCTTATCATCCTGTTCACACTATTTTTAGGCTCTCCCTATACTAACTTTTATAATATCGAAGGATACCTTGTCGCTGGTCTCAGTGCGGTTGTTATCTTTGGGTTGGTTGGGCGGTTTGCTGATATCTATACCTCATGGACGGGTCGTCCTCTTCGTGATGAAGCACTCAGAATCACCCTCGTCTGGCTTGTAACCTTCTTATCATTAGTGTTTATTGCCTTTGTTACCAAAACATCCGAGCAATTTTCTCGTGTGGTTCTTGTCGCTTGGCTTGTTGCAACACCTATTCTACTCATTATTGCTCGTTTTTTACTGCGTCAGATTTTTGCACATTTACGCAGACTAGGTGTAAACCATCGCTCGGTCGCAATTGTCGGTATGACTCAAAATGGCTTAAACTTCGCCATGGACTTAGAGAACAAACCTGAGTTTGGTTATGATGTTGTTGGCTTTTATGATGACCGCAAAGAACGCATTCACAAAGAAGTACTTAATCATTATTCACATCTAGGTGACTTTGAAGATTTAGTCGTAGCAGCTAGAAACGGTGAATGGGATCAAATTTATATCGCCTTACCTGTTGAAGCCAGAAAGCGTATGTTACGTTTACTAGAAGATTTAGCAGACAGCGCAACTCCCGTTCGCTTATTACCTGATTATTTCACTACCAACCTATTACAAAGTAAATTTATTGAAATAGCCGATAACCCAGTACTGTGTATTTATGACTCTCCTTTCTCTGCGGATCATGCTCTCGTCAAAAGGATTGAAGATTTACTAGTTGGCAGTATTATTCTCACACTCATTTCTCCTATTATGCTCGGTATTGCTGCAGCAGTGAAACTTACCTCAGCTGGCCCCGTACTATTTAAGCAGACGCGCTACGGCCAAAAAGGTGAGAAAATTAAAGTCTGGAAGTTTCGTACCATGACAGTTTGTGAAGATGGTGATGATGTAAAGCAAGCAACTAAGGATGATAGTCGCTACACTAAAATAGGTGGTTTTTTACGAAGAACCTCATTGGACGAACTTCCGCAATTTTTTAATGTATTGCAAGGCACCATGTCTATTGTTGGGCCGCGCCCTCATGCGGTATCACATAATGAGCAATACCGAACCATTATTCCAGGTTATATGTTGCGTCACTTGATTAAACCTGGCATCACTGGCTGGGCACAAATTAATGGTTGGCGAGGCGAAACAAACACGCTCTATAAAATGCGTAAGCGTGTTGAATTTGATTTGGAATATATGCGCGAATGGAGCTTATGGCTCGACTTTAAAATCATATTCTTAACCATATTCCGTGGCTTCAATGATAAAAATGCTTACTAAGATCGTCTTTTAGAACTATTTTGCAACTCGATCAAATAACATTTACGCGATTTATCGCAGCACTCTCTGTTGTATTCTTCCATTACGGCCAGTCAGTATTCCCTGCTAATATTTCATTTCTTTTTGAAAATATCACTGCGGGTCCCATCGCCGTCGGTTATTTTTATGTGTTATCAGGTTTCATAATGGCAATTGCCTATTATCAAGCTGATATAAACAAACGCGTCAGCTTTTCCAAGAAAAAGTACTGGATTGCACGTTTTGCACGAATTTACCCTATTTATTTATTAGCACTGTTGATTATTGTTGCCGCTAAATATAAATCATTAGGGCAAAACTGGGATGAGTTTCTCCTCCAAATTCTATTATTACAATCATGGGTACCTGGCTATCCCATCACCTTGAATACACCGGGTTGGTCATTATCTGTTGAGGCTTTTTTCTATCTTTGCTTTCCATTTTTACTCGCGTGGGTTTATAAAAAAGGTACAAATGCTCTCCTCGTATTTGGTGTTTTACTTTGGTTTGCGACTCAGTATGTCTTGCTAACACAGCTCAATAGCCCTGCCTATGCTGCCAAAAATCATGTACATGACTTTATTTACTACAACCCCATCATGCACCTTAATTCTTTTGTTTTAGGGATGATCTGTGGCATTTATCTAAAAAATAAGAAAGAGCCTACATCCTATAAAAGTAATACGGTTTGGTTGATCGGCTCTTTACTGATTATATTTACACTTATTTGGGCAAGACCGCACTTAGAAACGATATTTGATTATAAATTAGCTTATACCAATGGACTTTTAGCGCCTGCATTCTTAGTTTTTGTAATCTTACTAGCTAATCACCGAGGAGTGTTTACGACAATATTTAAGCATCCTTGGTTAATATTGCTCGGTGAAGCAAGCTACTCTTTATATATCCTTCAAAAACCTATACACGGCATCTACGATAAAGTCATCGTGCCACGACTTTCTTTATCTGAAACGCTCCATTTTTATATTTTTCTAATCCTACTAATAGTGATCTCCATTGTGACCTATAAAACTCTGGAGACACCGATGCGTAAACTCATTCGTAAGAAATTAAGTTAAATCTCATTAATTAGCATTCCTTAATTGTTCAATTAATGTGTATTTGCTAGAATACGCCACCTTATTATCTTATTTAACTTATACTTTATCAGCAAACTTTTGAACCTCAACAGCTTGTAATAGATACTAAGAAAAATCAAATACTTGAACCAAACATTATGAATTCAGATACAAATAAAAATTTAGCCGTTAGCGGAATAAATAAACACGCCGAAAATATCGCTAACAATACCAATAAATACCCTAACAATATCTATCCAGAAGAATTAATGGAAAGCTCTAGCCTCGACTTAAAAGAGTTTATAAATGTTCTACGAAATCGAAAGAAAACGATTTTTACTATCGCATTAGCCACATTACTATTAGCCCTATTACTGACACTACTAATGCAACCTGTCTATCGTGCTAGCTCAACAATTAAGGTTGAACGCTATGCAGCAAACCCTAATGTGCAAATTCTTAATGCAGAAGCCTCGCGCAGTGATAGAGACTTTTTTGAGACTCAAATTCAATTAATACAAACAAAAACTTTAGCAGATAGAGTCATACAACAATTAGAATTAGATAAGCTGGTTAAACCGATGGGCATCCTTTCTAAGCTTAAGTCTGTTTTTTCTTCAAAAGATTCGTCTAACAATAAAAACAAAAATAATATTCAAGAAATTTTCCTCAATAATCTAATAGTTAGGCCTGTCAACAACTCACAATTGCTTACTATTAGTTATGATTCATCTAGTCCCGAACTTGCCGCAAATATAAGTAACTCTATTGCGAGAACATTCGTTAGGCAAAACCTTGAGCGACGTTTTGATACTGCGTCTTCATACAAAAGCTATGTAAGTGAAAATATTGAAATCACTAAAAAGAGTTTAGAAGAGGCAGAACAACGTCTCAACGACTATGCAAAAGAACATAATATCGTACAAGACATTGATGGAGATTCAACCAGCAGTCATATTCTTAGAAAACAAGCAGAAGAACTCGTCATTGCTGAGAAAGAAAGAATAGAAGCAGAAGCATCATACGAGCTCTATAAGAAAAACCCCAAAAATGACCCTTCTTCGGTGATTAATGACCCTTATATTATGTCATTAAAGAAGGCAGCCGCCAGATTAGAAACGACCTACCAAGAAAAGAAAAACAAACGTACCCGTAGTGCAAGACGCTTACGCAAACAAATTGATGGTATCCGATCACAGATTAGAAATGAAAGCTCTTCGATCTCATCATCTTACAAAACGAACTACCTTGAAGCAGTCCAAAAAGAGAAAATGATACGCTCTCAATTGGATAAACTGCGAGTAATTACCTTATCTTCTCAATCTAAAAACACCAAGTTTAATCGTCTATTAAGAGAAGTAGAGATTAACCAGCTTGCCTACAACAAACAGCTAGAACAGTTAATGGCGGTTAAAGTAGCAAGCAATGCGGGAACCAATAATATTTCTATTATTGATATGGCCAGTGCACCCACTAGAAAGTTTAAACCTAGCTTAAAAACTAACCTAGCTTTTGGTCTGTTATTAGGATTATTACTGGGTATGGGTGTTGCCTTTCTTAGAGAGTTTATCGATGACACGATTAAAAATAGTGACCTTTTAGAACGTACCACTGGCTTACCGGTATTAAGTCAAATTCCTGAAATGAAAAACATTGGGCATAAGAAACTCGCATTACAAACTGCTTTAGAACCTCGTTCAGCCATTGCTGAATCAATTCGCTCATTACGTACAAGCCTACGTTTTTCAACACGCAGTGGTGCACCAAAAAGTGTGTTTATAACAAGCTCTGGCGCAGGAAATGGCAAAAGCACCATCGCCTTAAATCTTGCCACTGCTTATGCTCAAGCAGGTGGTAAAGTGCTATTAATCGATGCTGATTTACGTAATCCAAGCATTCATACTCTACTTGAACTGAAAAATATGGAAGGTCTTACGAATTATCTTGCCGATGCCGATGCAACTCAAAAAGACGTGAGTCACCCCTGTATTATACAAAATCTAAATGTTATTACTTCAGGCCCTATTCCACCAGATCCAGTAGAATTGTTATCTAGCGATAAAATGGTCGAGTTACTAGAAACAGCAAGTAACAACTACGATCATATTATCATTGATGGACCTCCCGTTCTTGGCCTATCTGATGCATTAGTGATTGCCAATATTGCCGATGCGACTATCTTCACAGTAGAAGCAGGAAGGACGCAGAAAGCACGATTGATTGATAGCTTAAAACGATTAGAGCGAGCAAATGCAAATATTGTAGGTAGCGTGTTAATGCGTATTAGTAGCAAAATCAACCCAGATTATAATCAAGAATATTATGCGTATTCTTCTGAGCAAAGAAATAAGCATTAGAATCTTCTAGAAAAGGGGGGGGGTGCCATTATAGTCATATGGCACCCCCCCCTTTTTTAGATAATTCAGTACCCTACTTCATAAATAAATCCATTTCTCTATTCTTCTGATAACACATAAGACAAGCTTTCTTTCAAATATGCTAAGGTCTGTTATATACAGAGACCTTTGCACAATGTGCTTTTTCGAACACTGACTCATGCAAAGACCCCATTTGTTTATGTGGACGACAACAGAAAGATGAAACATCAATTTGATAATAGCTGGAAGGAATGGATTGAGCACAACCTGAATCGTGGCTGTGATAAGGAAGGCATTGTTAAAATTTTACTCGACAATGATTTTCATCCGCAAACTATTATTAATGAGATGAAATATCAGCCTGTATCTACTGAAGTACTAAACATAATTAAACAGAAGACTTCTAGTCAATTATTTGAACCTGCCTTTATTGAACAAAATACCCCAAGCATCCCAAATATTTATCCATACAGAGAGCAAAAGAAAACAAACAAAGCTGATAACTCTATTAATCTCAGCATGCTAGATAGTGTTCATTTAACTTTTGCCAAGAAAGTTAATAGCAATAAAGTACACCTATATTTATTGGATGATTTTCTTACTCCAGATGAATGCAATAAAGTCATAGCACGCATACAAAAACAGTGTCGTCCATCAACCATAACCATTCCAAGTGAAGGTGACACAGAATTTCGTACCAGCCAAACCTGTGATCTTAGTAATGCCCCAGATAAGTTCATTATGGACTTAGACAGGCGCATTGCAGACTATATGGGGTATGAGGAAGAAAGGTCAGAGGGTATTCAAGGTCAATACTATCAAGTTGGTAATCAATTTAAAACGCACACCGATTACTTTCAACCCAATAGTGAAGAGTTCGAGCACTATGCAAGTGCACAGGGTCAACGTACTTGGACTTTTATGATCTACCTAAATGATGTTACAAAAGGTGGGCAAACCGAATTTACTGAGTTAGGTCTCGCCTTTACACCAAAGCAAGGTCAAGCAGTTATATGGAATAGTCTCGACCCCAAAGGGAAAGTTAATAGCAACACCTTACACTGGGCTAAACCGATTATTAAAGGTGAGAAGTTTGTTATCACAAAGTGGTTTAGAACTCATGGTAGTTTAGATACGCATTTTATTCCTTATTATCATAAACAAATCCCTGCTTTCACTTCTATTGGATTTAACAAAGCTACTCTTCCAAAAGATTTTTATAAAACTATTCTAGATTTTTATCAAAAGAATAGATCAACAGCAGTCAATGAAGATAACGATAGTATCGGCAAATATATTCATACAAAAGAAAAACACATAGCTACCAAAATGGTCGAGTTAAGCGATCAATTACGTACTGAAATTTTTCAAGTGCTTCATCCTATGTTAGAAAAATGGTCGAGCCAGAAATTAAAGTGTACTAGCGTTTATGGCATACGAGAATATCAACAGGGTGCAACGCTTGATATGCACCTAGATCGTTACCAAACACATATTATCAGCGCAATTATAAATGTAGATCAAGATGTTAATAGCGATTGGCCACTGTATATCTATGACCACTATTCTCGCTTACACAAAGTCATACTGAAACCTGGTGAGGTTCTCTTTTACGAGTCAGCCAAAATTGCTCATGGAAGACCGCAACCATTAAATGGCAAGAATTTTGCGAATATATTTGCACATACTATGCCCATTGACTGGAAACAAAAGGAAGTGGAAATAACGAGGCAATTGCAATCAGGAAATCTACAACCAAAAGTTTAAACTCTAGATTTTATAGTGTTTGCACAATACTCTTTATGATAAAAACTTTTAGAAACCTTAATTACTACTCACTGCAAGCTTCACACCTAATGCGACGAATATAGTGCCTACCACTCGATCTAGCCACACACTGTATTGCTTATTCTCTCGAAACTTGTGTGATATTTTGGAAGCAAAAAAGACAAAAGATATTTCTACTACAACGGCTACCAGAATAACAATGAGCCCAAGTAGTAATAATTGCGAAGCATTCGAACCATGACCTTCCCTCAAAAACTGAGGCAGAAATGCCATAAAAAATATGGCTACTTTTGGGTTGAATATATCAATTAAAACACCCTGCTTAAATGCCTTCCATGCGGATTCCGAACGGCTTATCGTAGCCTGATTGTCATTCACCTTAAATGTAACGCCAGATGAATTAAATGCCTGATAAGCCAGATACAGTAAGTAAACAACACCTATTATTTTAACTACCGTAAAAGCGATAGCTGAAGTCACAAGAATGGCTGAAAGCCCTACTGCAGCAATGACCACATGAAACACCGCCCCGCTACAAACCCCTAGAGAGGCAGCTATTCCGACTTTTCTACCACCTGAAATTGTTTTACTGAAAATGAATAACAAATCTGGACCAGGCGCTATATTTAAAGCAAAGGCAGCTGACAAGAAGATAATCCAAAAATTTATATCTGACATTTATTTACCTGATTTTTAATAAAAAGTAAGTAGCGTTAAAGTTATAAACTTGTCGCATGTCGAATAACACTATGCACTAAATAATATTGTATTCATCACCCTCTTTTGCTAAGAAAACCTTACAATCAGGGTGATTTTGAGCCATCCATTCACGACTATTTTGTTTTATTTCATCCAGCTGTTTATCCGTCCTTGATGGGTCGTGATGAAATAAGATCACATTAGCGACCCCTGCCTCACCCGCTAGCTTTAATGTTTGTGAGATTAATGAGTGTCCCCATCCATGAATTTTTTCTAATTCACTGTCAAGATACATCGCGTCATGTATTAAATAATCAACGCCCTTAACAAATTCCAACCATTCAGAAAAGGATGTTCTAGCATCATCAAGTGGGTATAGCTCATTATCAGTGACGTAGACTAAACTACCTTTTACACTCTGGAATTTATAGGCCGAACCACCACCAGGGTGATTTAAAGCTAAGGTCGAAATACTCATGTCATCAATTTCTAAACCTGCGGATATATTCGTTGTTACTTCAACTACTGCTTCAAGTTGATCACTTGGGACAGGGAAATGTGGGTCAGTCATTTGAGATAACACCGATTCTACATTTTCATCATTTAAATGAGCTGCCATTAGATGGATTTTTTGATTTTTTCTATAAATAGGCGCAAAGAAAGGAAAGCCTTGGATATGATCCCAGTGCAAGTGACTAAACATAAGGTTTATATTGGAAATGTTTGAACGCTTTATTAAATCATCCCCTAATTTCTTGATGCCCGTACCTGCATCAAGAATAAAAATAGTGCCACTATCAGACTCAACAAGAACACATGCTGTATTACCACCGTATTTCACAGTATCAGCGCCTGGGGTAGCGATGGAACCACGAACACCATAAAATTTAATGTGCATTTTTATTGTTACCTAATTTCACACTTAAAATACAACAATAAAGGTGATCAATTAATTCCGCTCTTCGATAATGAAAACACCTTCAATATGATTGTTTGAATTGGTATCTTCAGATAGTCCAAAAGAGCCTAGAATTCCCTCGGCATTTTCTCCCACAAAATCCCCAGCTATAAATCCACTGACGTCACGAGTCGGGCTGGGTGTATTTGGGTTAGAGTCAATTACGCTGGCACCATTCATTTGTAAGTCTAAATCACCAGATTGTATCTTACCATCAAAAACAGCTACCCATGTATCACTTGAAGTATTTGCTGATAAAGCGCCATTTGTGATGTTTCCTGTATCGAAGTTAACATCCATTTGTACCTGTAAATTTCTTACTTCACTCTGAGAACCACTCAAAAGGCTATCCGTAATATTATCATATCGGGAAAAGCTACCTGTTCTAGCAGCAACAATATCAGGATCTGTGGCTTCATAACTTGCCCAAAGTAAGCCTGATAAGCTTGGATTTGTAACATTCTTTGTTAATAAGGATGATGAAAACTCACCCCAATAACCCCAGCTAACTTGATAACCACCAACGGATTGTTGAAATTCAGAATCTGAGTTATTTATGTTTTCAAAAGTATTCAGCCCAACACTAAAGATCGGTAGAGAAACCCCTAGTGCTGATGCCCTTGAGTTTAACTCTACTGAAGGGCGTGTTTGATCAATAGTAAATGCACTAAAGTCAAAGGTCAGAGCAGGAGGTATTGGTAGATTTGGAATAGGAGTTCCTGGATCTAGAGGATCAGCAGGATCTAGCGGTATTATTGGATCTTGTGTGGGTGGGTTATCTCCAATCAAAGGGTTTTGTGGATCATTATCCCCGTTCGTGTTGGTATCGTTTGTGTCCGTATCAATGCTGTCATTCACATTAGAAATTGTGGTCGGAATGCGTTGTAATAATGGCGTAATGGCAAGCTCGTTTGTTTGTAGACTTTTACCCACTAAATAAGGCTTTATTGTTCGTTTATTATGCCTGCTGCTTTTCACACCAGAACCCTTCAGTGTAGATTTACCATCATGTCCTGAGCTATATCCTGTACTAAAGATATCGGGTACTTCTTGCAAGCCTTTACAGTTACCAAGCCTATCAATAAACGCAAACATATATGCTTGGGAGCGTCCTAATAGTAAATTACAACCATTTTTAATATGTGATCTGACATGAATAATTCCATCCCAAACAGCAACAAACATACCATTAGAAACTATCTCTACTTCATAATCCGTACCGCGAATTCCAATAGTTGCCAGCGGCGTTCTAAGTTCATAAGCCTTCTTATTACCCTTGCCAATAGCACCTGTAATGGTTCTTAAACCACCTGAAAGTAATTCTAAAAATGCAGAGTCTTGGTTCACACCCTGACCAAATTTATACTGATTAATCTTGAAAATTGAGTTTTCTTGTAAGGAGATTATCGCCTGATCAACCATTCGAAATTGAGCTCTTGCTTTTGCACCCACACGAATTTCATCTTTTACATAAATCAGAGATCGACGCATCAATGCAACGTTCTTACCATCTCTGATACTGGTAACACTACCTTTTGTTAACAGCGCCTTTCCAGCTTCTTTTTCTGAGGACAAAGCAGGAGTCATTAAAAATGTACTTAGAAGCATTAAAATTATTAGCTTAATCCCATTCATAGCGAACCCCTATTTTTAGCTCATTTCTATTGGCATCATATAGATTTACATTACTCTTGTTTCTAATATGCCTGGCTGAGAAAACGATAGCGGTCTTATCAGTAGTTTGCCACTCATGACCACTACTTATAATAATACGATCATCATCCCTTTTTTCTGGAGATACAGCGGATGCTGCTTGATGTTTATAATGGTGAAAATCCATGCTTAAATATGATTTATTATTTACATCCCAATTCTTCGTTAACTTATAACCCAATCCTTGAATGTTTCGGCTAAACTGTTTTCCTCCCGCTTCATCTGCCCACTCCTTGCCGAGGTAACTACTGATGCGATGTTGTAAATTTGAGGTCTGTGTATCATAATTTACCGTCAAATAAGCTCGTGCCCTATCAGCTAAAGCTATTTTTTTATGATCATATTTTTCAGCACTGAATGAAGCACTTAGTATATTTCCTACTCCCATTCCTTGACTCGCAATCACATCTGCCCCGAGGATATTGGTATAAAGTTTTCCTCCTAAGAAAATAGGTCTATCCCTAACAATAAATTGATATTGCCTATTTTTTTCATACAACAATAAACCCGTGCGTAAATCAACATCTGTGAGATTAAAATCACCATTTTTAAAGTAGTCTCGATGACGCAGATTTGCGATTACAAAAGTACCTTGCTGCCTATTTCTTAATTTTTTTTGCTGAAACTGAAGCTTAGATTCAATAAAGCCACTCCCTTGCTTTATTGATGTTGGATTTAATTTTATAATTCCTAACCCAGGTAAATCGATAAGTTGATCATCAAATCCAAAGTTTATATTATCATCGTAACCAACGGCAAAAGTCATTGAGCGCTTCACCACAGATTTACGAACTAATTGATTCTTATCATTTTTTAACTCACGTAGATAAGCATTAACCTTCTCTTTAACTTTAGCGGGTGGAGATAAAACTAAAACTGTCTCAAATTCTTGTATTGCAGCCGTTTTATTATTCAATTTTAAATATGACCTTGCGAGTTCTAATCTAGGTCGTATAATTTTTGGTGTAGTTACCACCACTCTTTCTAGAGCAAAAACAGCTTCATTATAATATCCTGTCTGTAATGCAGACAAACCATAGAGGTAATCGAAACGTGGATCACCCTCAAATTTTGAACGTAGTTTTGATGCTTGTTTAAATGCCTTTGTAAATTGCTGATGCTTAATATACTTTTCTAAAAGAGGAAAAGTATTTTGTGCATAGACAATGTTCATACCAAGTAAGGTAATAAGTAAGCTGAGCCATAGTGTAGTTTTTACTTTCATAGTTTTACTTTGCTAGTTACAAAATATTCCCTGTAATAGAAATGTTAATTAAAGTTTACCGTCAGCGTTACCGTATCTGAAACAGCTCCATAACGATCCACAACGAAATATGTTAACTCACCATCAGCAGATGTTGTTCGATTGTCATTGACTATAGTTATTCTATAACCTTCAAAAGGGACTCTATTGACAAGAATTCTTAGCCCATTTTCTACCTTATTGACTTCTCTTAGAGTGATGAAATCAGTTGAGTTAGGTAAACCTATATCATCATCAGAAATATCTCCATTTGCTTGCAAAGTAATGACTAAGGATTTTGTTGGAATATCAATCGTTATAGGGTCTAAATCAACCGCAACGGGTGCATGGTTATTTGGATTAGTGTCTGGGGTGATTGTCACCGTCACTGGGTCAGATTCCAGACCATACTCATCGATGGCAACATAGGTAAAGCTGCTTGCATTAACGGGAAAATTTGGTGTGTATTCTATCGAACCGCGCGAACCAGACCCAGCTGAGAAAGGATCATCAGGTGATATACTTAGATCAATACTACCTAAAATACCATCTAGATTAGACGTATCATCAACGCGGTAACTCACTGCAATGTCATCTCCATCAGGATCTGAACCCGTAAGATCAAAGAATACAATGCTGCCATTTGCAACAATTGTTTCATTTATAGGATCAGCTAATGGTTTATTGTTAGGAATAATTTGATTTGCAGGCACTACGGTAATTTTAACAATCTCTGCCGGTGAGAATTGATCAAAAAAGTCTTCCGTTATTAATTGAAAATACAAAACAGTAGGATTACTCGGTGTCACAAAATTAACCCAACCCTCAAATCTCGGATGATCATCTAAAGTCAGCGGAGCAGCAATATCATTACCCGTTGAATCAACCTGTTTCCATGTATAACCACCAAACGCTATAGCATTGAAACCTTCTGGTGAAGTATCACATGCTTGGTCTGCTGTTCCTGCTCCATATAATG